>NZ_NUEU01000082.1:0-231366 GCF_002556365.1 Bacillus sp. AFS002410 | reverse complement strand
GTTTAAAATATAGTTCAAATTTCATAATTTTTTTCAATTTTTTATTAGTACTATTTAACTTTTTTACTATTCCCATATTTTTTCGGTGCAAAAAAGGGCAATTTTTATAAAAAAATATGTCGAATCTCCAAACATTTCTCGAACTTCATTATTAATTTCCATTCTTGCTAATTTTTGGGTTATAATATATCTTATGAATTTGAACATATATATATATTTATATCAATATTAGGAAGTGAATGTATGATAAGAAGAAGTATCCCGAACCTATTTACTCTAGGTAACTTATATTGTGGATTTCTATCAATTGGATTCGCTGCTAAAGGCGAATTCAGAAATGCAGCAATTCTTATTTTAATAGGAATGATGCTAGATAGTATGGACGGTCGTGTTGCCCGAGTTTTAGGAGTACAATCTCAATTAGGAAAGGAATTAGACTCATTAGCTGATATCGTCACATTTGGAGTCGCACCTTCTTATTTAGTATTTTGTACACAATTCTCTACTGAAGGTATCTTTGGTTTAGGAATCGCTGGTTTATTCCCTTTATTCGGGGCTTACAGATTAGCTCGATTTAATGTAACACCAATTTCGACATCATTAAAATATTTTACTGGTGTACCAATTACCGCTGCAGGTGGTTTTGTCGCCTTTTTAACTTTATTCGGTAGTCGCATACCACAAATCGTCATTATCACTGTATTCGTTGCATTAGCTTTTTTAATGGTAAGTAGAATAAAAATTCCAAGCTTTAAAGATATTCCGATTCCTAAATATGCAACGATTATTACGATCTTTTTAGGATACGCTTTATACCTTGTATGGCATGCAAAAAAAGAACAGTGGCCATTTTTTATTTATATTGCGATTCCACTATACATCTTCTTTATTTTCTTTCAATTTTTCAAAAGTAAAAAGAAGCAAAGTAATAATGAAAGTCAAAAACCTCGGAAATTCCGCTTAAAGCGAAAATCTTAATAAAAAGTATGTTTTGATCGATTAGCTCTACATCAAAACATACTTTTTTTGCATATTAGATCTTTCTAGTTATCATTTTTCTTGCACAATAAAAATTACTGATTTATAATGACTAAGTGTTAAATCGTAATAAGTACGATTTTGAGGTTTTTATTTAAGTTTACTTTTTGTATGATAAAAAATTTATCTTACATTTTTTTTAAAATATAAAAAGGAATGATTACGAATTAATTAAAATAATTTAATCATTTTCGTTTATTAATAGCCTCAATACAAAATACTAAGACGATTAAAATGATAGGGAGAGCATGAATATGAAATTTAGAAAATTAGCAATCACAACTTTGCTATTAACAGGAACAATTCTATCAGCTTGTAATAAGGATACGAAGCAACAAAGTACAAAAGATAAAAATAAGCTTACGATCTATACTACAATCTATCCATTACAGGATTTTGCTGAAAAAATTGGTGGTAAATATGTTGATGTACATTCAATTTACCCTACCGGAGTCGATACTCACGATTTTGAACCGACATCCAAACAAATTGTTAAAATCGCAAACTCTGATTTATTTGTTTATAATGGTGCAGGTATGGAACCTTTTGCTGATAAAATTAAGGATGCACTAAAAAACAATAATGTGGCATCATTAGAAGCTACAAAAAATATTGAATTAATTAAATCAAATGAAGAAGAAGTTCACGAAGAAGATCAACATGATGTTGATCCACATGTTTGGTTAGATCCTTCTAGAGCAAAAATTGAGGCAGAAAATATTAAAGATGAATTGATCAAATTAATGCCAAAAAATAAAGAATACTTCGAAGCGAATTATGATAAAATCGACGGTCAATTTGATGAACTTGATAGCGAGTTACGAAATTTAGTTTTACATTCCAAGCGTAAAGATATCGTTGTTTCTCATGCAGCTTATGGTTATTTAGAACAACATTATGGAATTAAACAAATTCCAATTACAGGGCTATCTCCTTCTCAAGAACCTTCTCAAAAGGAATTAAAAAATGTTGTAGACTTTGTTAATAAACATCATGTTAAATATATTTTATTTGAAACGTTTGCAACACCTAAAGTTGCTTCAGTCGTAAAAGATGAAACTCATGCTGAAATTTTGAGACTTAATCACTTAGCCACTATTTCCGAAGATGATGTAAAAAACCATAAGGATTATTTTGATTTAATGCAAGAAAATGTCGACACACTCGATAAGGCTTTAAATAACCGCTAAAAAAGGACCCCCGGGGTCCTTTTTTTATATCATTATACTACTTTCATATCATTACGTATTTCTATTGATTTTTTCTTCATCTCTTTAAACATAATTTCATATAAATACGCTCCGCATAATGCTAAAAATGCGATTAAAATAAAAGTCCATTTATATCCAATTATACCTGCGAGTGGAATGGTTAATGGTGCGATTGTTCGTCCTAATGACCATCTTAAACCTGAAGCAGCAAAATACTGCCCTCGTTGACTTTCTGGAGCGATTTTTGCAATAAATGAGTTCTGATTCCCTACAACTAATATTTCTCCTAAAGTAAAAATTGCCATAGCAATAAAAATTACGTAGGCTGAAAGTGTAAACCCGAACAATAACATAGAGAAAGCATAACAAACGGAAGATGCAAAAAATAAAAATCTTTCATTAAATTTATTCGCGAACTTCGTGATTAAAACAGTTAATAAAGCTACTATTAAACCGTTTTCTGCAATTGTCCAGCTAAATAATGTTTCACTCTTTGTTTTTAAAGTAAAATCGCCGAAGCTAATTAATGTTTGAACAGGTATTTTCTCTTTTATAAATACTGCTAACAATAAATCTAATTGAGTAAAAGTTTGAGAGATTAATATTCCGGCAGCAACAAATAAGAAAAATACTTTATCAGTAAAAATAATGCGATAATTCTTCACTTGTTGAATAAAGACTTTAGAAATTGAAGCTTCTTTTTCTTGCTTTATTGAATCTGGCAAGGACTCCTTTATTAATAAAGCAATCATAATTGAAACAATTAAAAATATAAGTGAAGATGTTGCAAATAATAAAAACCTTGCTTTAAAAAATAAGATTCCTCCAATTATTGGTCCAATTACTACATTTATATTTATCATCGTATAAAATACTGCAAATACCAAGTTTCGCTCATCTTTGTCCTCAACTGTATCTGCTACCATTGCAGAACTAGCTGGATTATAAAGCATTCCGGTAACACTAATAATTGCAAATCCTACAAAAGTTAACCAAGGAGAAGTTAAAATTGGTGAATTTGCAATCGTTAATAAGATCATACCACCAGCTTGAATAAAGGCCGATATTACCATCATTTTCTTTCGACCATACGTATCAGCTAAATATCCGCCGATTAAATTTGCAAATACTCCAACAGCCTGTGAGCACATTAGTAAAATCCCCGAAGTAACTTTACCTAATTCTTCAGCAAAGTAAATCGCTAGAAAAGGTAAATACATCCAAAAAAATAAGCCGAAGAAAAACTCAGCTACAAGCCTTACTTTCATATTAAAATTCCACTTAAGTATATTCATGTTGTCCGCCTCCCTAACCTACTCACTGTAACATAATTAAAAATGAGCGTAAATTTAAATTTTAATTTATCCTTCTTTCTTTTAAAATTTTCGTCCAATAAAATTTTCTCAATTGAAATGTTTATAAACTTTTCCTTTAGAGCATGTCTAATTTCCTAAAATGTATCATACAATTTAGTACTACATTTAGGAGGACTTCCTATGAAATTTAACTTTAGTAAAGAAGTTCGAAATATAGCATTTACATATGTTGGAACTGTAATTGGGGCAGGATTCGCCACGGGAAAGGAAATCGTAGAGTTCTTCTCTATAAACGGAGTATATGGTGCTTTGGGAATTTTATTTGCGACCATTTTATTTTGTTGGTTTGGAAGTAAAATTATGACCATTGCACATACATATAAATTGAAGTCAGCACAAGAATTTAATGTACTTTTATTTGGAGAACTCGGAGGAAATATCATTAATGCGCTTCTTTTCTTTGTACTAATTGGCGTTACAAGCGTTATGCTGTCAGGTGCTGGTGCTGTATTTAAAAATTACTTACATTTCAATTCATTGATCGGTTCGTTTATTTTTATTATCTTAACATTTATCGTTTTAAGAAAAGGGACAAGTGGTTTATTCAGCTTAAATAATACGGTAGTCCCAATTATGTGTGCTTTTATTGCTGCAGTTTTCATTAATTCACACTTACCATTTACAATGCGCGAAATTAATTTAGATAATCTATTGCCTTCCATCAATACGCTTAATATTTCAGTATTTACGAAACCAATCACTTATGTTTGTTTAAATATGGCACTAGCACAAGCAGTCTTAGTTCCAATTGGATCAGAGTGTAAAGAAAAATCTTCTATTATACACGGTGGGATTTTAGGAGGGCTTATATTAGGCACAATTTTATTACTAATTCACCTTAACGTTTCTGGAGTGCCTAATTTTCAACAATATGAAATACCTATGGTTGAAGTAATCAAAAAAATCCATCCAATTTTCTATTACTTTTTCTTAATGGTTATATTAGCTGAAATTTTCACTACTTTAGTTGGTAATATATATGGGATGTCTAGACAAATTAATTCATACATCCCAATAAATGCAAATGTACTCGTTATTTTATTATTAATATGCTGTCTATTTATTAGCATAATTGGTTATGGCCCACTTTTAACGTTTCTTTATCCATTAATCGGATGGATTAGCTTTCTTGTCATTCTTACTTTACTTAAACCTAAAAAATCATCTTAATCACAATCATCACATACTTCATAATACAATCCAAATTCGATGTGCAATTTAGGTTTCCATTGAATCTTAAACATTCTTGATTGCCAACGTTCTAAAACAAATTGAATTGAATTTTCCTCATGATCATTAATTAAAATCATTTGATGAACTTGTAAACTCTTTACGGAGAATCGATTTTCATTTTCAACATACCAATCAATCGTTAATTCATCATACTCATTAATGATAAACTTAACGTATGTACTTGGTTTGTCCTTAAGATTAATTTCACTAAAAATGCCATCGTCCGTCACAATAATTGGAAAATCACCTTTTTCATTTTTTTCTAATTTTATTTGAAAGGTATTTTCTAAAAAGCAAATCATTTTGTCACCTTCTATTTTAAGATATGATGATAGTTTAACAAATTAAAACATGAAAAGACAGGAATATGCAGAGTCTATAGAAAAAGGATTACTCTTTGATTTTAATCAAGAGTAATCCTTCTTTTATTTTCGATTATATAAAGCTTTGTATTTAGACCATGCATTCCTTCTTTCTTTCATCAAGCTAAGAAATTCTGGTTTACAATCGTCTAAATTAGTTAAAGCAACAAGTTCGCTATTTTTCCATTTTGTTACTATACCTTCTGTTGTATAAATCAAATATTGGTATTCTAAGTAACTTCCAAGTGACGATAAGCTTATTTGCTCAAAAATTTTTTTGGCAAAACTGTCGGAAAACGATACAAATACCGGTCTTGTGCCTACTCGATCTAAATCAAGGACATGTACAATTTTCCGATTACAATCTATGCATAACGAATAAACGGAAGGAACAATTCCACCAGTTAAAAAAACTTGTTCATTGCTATAGAATTCCTTCACTCTAATCCTCCTATTTATATTGTATATAAGTATATGCAATATAAAATAGAATTGACTAGTTAATTTATATTATCGTTCATTTTATTTTATAGAATTTTGAATAAACATGATTTTACCTGCTTCATTAAATTTTAATGATGCCTCAAATTCTTTACCATCTTTTGAAAAACCTTTTATAGTTTCAGTAGTTTCTCCACTAAGCAATTGCTTCATGGCTGATTTTGTAATTGACTTTCCTAATATCTTTTTTGAAATCGTCACATCACATTTTGTCTTTTGGAATTGATCACAGCCATAAAAAGACCCTTTATCAACCATTTTTCCTTCACATTTAAAACATTTTCCAATACTAGCTGATTTTTTCTTCGGACCAAACTTTGTATTCTGCATATCTTCAATGCGAAACTCTGAAAAATTCCATATTTTCTCATTTTCATAAGCATCCAATATTATTTTCTCTGTTAACTTTTTTGTTTGCTCCATAAAATCTAGACTACTTGCTTTCCCATCCCCTATTTCACTTAATCGTTGCTCCCATTTAGCTGTCATTTCAGGTGAAGTTAAAATATTTTCTCCAAGAGCATAAATAATAAGTTTTCCTTTATCAGTTGCAAAAACCTGATTTTTCTTAACATCAATATATTTTCTATTTTTTAACGTACCGATAATTCCAGCCCTAGTTGCTTCTGTACCAAGTCCTTCAGTTTTATTTAAGATTTTCGTTAATTCAGGATTATCGATATGTTTCCCGGCTGATTTCATTAATGTTATTAATTGTCCCTCTGTATATCTTTTAGGAGCTTGTGTTTTCTTTTCTTTTACTTCAGCCTTTTTAACGATTCCTTCTTGTCCAATTTCAACAATGGGCAAATTTTGTTCTTCATTATTTTTTTCTTTTGCTTTTTCAAAAATAACTTTACGCCAGCCTTCTTGAACCATTATTTTCCCTTTTGAAATAAAAGTCGCTCGATCGTCTACTATCGTATGAATTGTTGTATAGTCAAAAATCGAACTAGGATAATGTGCACTTATTAATCTATTTACAATTAATTCATATATTTTCAATTCTTCATCATTCAATTTATGAATAGCTGGCACTTGTTCAGTTGGAATGATTGCATAGTGATCGGTAACCTTTTTCTCGTTAACAAAACGACTATTATTTAAAATAGAGTCGTTTGGAAGAGGGAAAAATTGTGAAAATTGCTCAATGTTTTCGAGTTTTTTTAATATATCGGGGATCATCATCGCCTCTTCCTTTGTAATAAAACTTGAATCGGAACGCGGATATGATATATTCCCTTTAACATAAAGCTTTTGAGCAATTTCTAAAGTTTTTTGTGGAGAAAACTTATATTTAGCATTTGCATCAGCTTGTAGCGTTGATAAATTATAAAGAAAAGGAGGATGATATTCCTTTCTTTCTTGTTCAATATCAGTAATCTTTGCCATTTTATTTTCACAAAAACTAGCGATTTTAGTAGCTAATTCACTAGATGAGATTTTAGAATCTGATTCTTTATGCCACTTTCCAAAAAACTTTTTCTTATCAAACTGAAATGTAGCATATACCTCCCAGTAAGGTTCAGATTTAAACTTTTCAATTTCAAGCTCTCTTTTCACTATAAGTGCGAGAGTAGGTGTTTGAACTCTCCCTAAAGAAAATACATCTTGAATTCCCTTTTTTTGTAAATGTAGTGAATACACTCTTGATGCATTCATCCCCACTAACCAATCGGCACAAGCTCTACTATACGCCTCAAAAAATAAGCTTTTTGTTTCATTTTCATCCAATAATTGGCTAAACCCTTTTCTAACCGCATTTTCAGTTAAAGAAGAAATCCAAAGCCTTTTCATCGGTTTTCGATTTCCAGCTAAATTTAATATTAGGCGAACAATATGTTCTCCTTCTCTCTCACAGTCTCCTGCGAGTATAATTTCATTCACTTCATCTAAATGGACTAAATTCTTTATAATCGAAAATTGATCCCATTTTCCCTTTGATACTTTATGCTTAAAACGCTCAGGTACAATAGGTAATGTATTTAAAGACCATTTTTTCCACTTCTCATCATATTCTTCAGGTGATAATAACTCACATAAATGCCCAATAGCCCAAGTTAAATAAGCGCCTTTTGGAAAAAACTCATTTGGTTGAATGATTAAAAACCCCTTTTTCTTCTGAAAATTAAAAGGAGCAGCAAGCTTCAACCCTTGATCAGGCTTCTCAGCAATTATTAATTTCATTTTATTCCTCACAATTTAACTGATTTTTATATAACTCATTAAGTACATACAGTTATTATATAACTAATGTAAAAACAGGAAAAGAATTTAAAGGAAGGAAATGCTCGATCTTAGGGTATTAAGGAGGATTATTTAAGAATAGGTAATTCTAATGGTGATTTGGGTAAGGGAAGTTTCAATATTCAGCAAATTAAAATAAAATCGCAAATTAGATTGATCAACTTTACACTTGAAGAAACTGTCCATTCTAGATTCAATAAGCAAGTTAAAAAGAGGGTCCCATATGTCAGTTCAATATGAGACAGCCCCTTTTACCGTTTCTTCATTTAGCTACTACTCACACGCGGGGTTACGAGGAATTTGTATAAACTCTACTTCTTCTAAAATTCTAATTCGCTTCGTTACAATTACAACATAATTTGCTGTCCATATATATTGAGGAAAGTTATTTTCATCGACCATCATAGCCTGAAATGTATCATTCATCATTTCTTCAAATTTTTCTTCTGTTATTAAATCATGTTCAATTTGAAATTCAATCCATTCGCAATGTATCATTTCCATCTCTCCATCTCTTTATAAAGTGAAAACATGTTTTTAGCTTTAAAATTATTTTGTACTGCTTACTACAGTTGAAGTATAGCATGAGTTTTTATGTTTGTGATTTATTTCACAAATTTATTTTAAGCTTTTTTTTATTTATGAATTATTTATGTCAATTGATTGTATATTTCGTGATTAAGCGCTTACTTGACTTATAAACCTAATAGTTGTATATTAATTTCAACATTTATTAATTAAGTATTAATAAGTGGAAATTTTTTCGCGCTTTATGTGCAATGTTTTAGGAGGAAAAGAAATATGCAAGGAAAAGTAAAATGGTTCAACAATGAAAAAGGTTTCGGATTCATCGAAGTTGAAGGCGGAGAAGACGTATTCGTACATTTCTCAGCTATTCAAACTGAAGGATTCAAATCATTAGAAGAAGGTGCAGAAGTTTCTTTTGACATTGTTGAAGGTAACCGTGGACCTCAAGCTGCTAACGTAGTAAAGATATAAATAATACTTGACTACATAGAGGACTGATTTATTCAGTCCTTTTTATTTTACCCTTTTTTATTTTCTTACTATGAAAAAATTTCAAAAAAAACTTAATAAAAAAACACCTCTTCTTCATTTTTCCTATTTATTTGGGAATACTACGAAGTGAAATAAGGAGGGTGAATATGTCAAACTTTAATAATTTTGAAGATGTAGAAATGAAAGTTAAAGCAGCGCAAAAGCTTGTAGGTTATGCAACAATGAGCATGGACGAGCAACAATTAACTGATGCAACAACTGCAATCACTCAAGCAAGAGAACAGCTTGAAAAAATGAAAGGCCTTGCTACTGATTTAGATGAAGAGTTTTTAGTGAAACAAGAAGAAGATTTAACGCAAGTCGAGCAACAATTACGAGAAGCTCAAATATTTTAGTACATTCTTTAGGCTGTCGGAACAATCGACGGCCTTTTTATTTTTTCTACTTCTATAAATTCTACTTAAATAAGTACTTCGTCGATATATTTCTCAAAGTAAAGTAAAGTAGATTAGAATTTTGATGTAGACTTTTATTGTTTGACTAAGTTGATTGGAACGGAAGGTTGATCGACTCCTATGGGAATAGTGGGAAGGCTAAAGACCCCACAGGCGCGCCGAGGAGGCTCAGGTCTCGCCCCATGGAAAGCGATCAAACTGTAGTGGAAATCAACATCATAATGCTTCTTTTACATTGAAAAAATTGCTGATTAATTGACAAGTTATTTCTCAACAATAAAAAAAGTACTTAATTAGTACCTTCATCGTGTTGAAATAATGAATAGACAAAAATGAAAAAAGAATTGTAATTACTAATGATTGAATTCACGTGATCGTAAATTACTGTGAATATGCTCATTACTTACTCAGGTAAGGCTCATGAGTAAGCAGAAATATGAAAAATAGTTACTCATATAGGAGTCATGAGTAAATGAATCTTTTTCAGAATATAAATTATTTAGATGTTAATTGTTTGAAGAAGAAAATCAATTATTAGTATATAAGTAGACGATTTTTATATTTCTCTAAGTAAGTATGATTAATAAGGTTTTTTATTACATATTTTTTTAAAAGTAGTTGATTGGAATGGAGGGGTTCTCGACTCCTATGGGAGATGCGGGAAGGCTAAAGACCCCACAGGCAAAGCCGAGGAGGCTCAGGTCTCGCCCCATGGAAAGCGATCAAACTGTAGTGGAAATCAACCTCACAGGGCTTCCTTTACGGAAATTTGGTAAATAATTGACAAGTTATTTCTCAACAAAAAAAAGGTACATAATTAGTACCTCTTTCATTATTCAGCAGTCTGATGTAATTGCTTACCAATCGTTTTGATTTTTTCTCCAATCGTACATTTGTTTATACAAAATGATTGAGCGAATTTCTGACTATGGTCTTTTCTAAAATGCTTATAAACAAAACAACCATCGCAATAAGTTTTTAATAATGTATCTATTTCTTCTAAAATTTCTTTGCGTTCCATCTGTGCTCACCTCTTCATGTAACTTCAATCGTACTCATTATCTTATTCCCTTTAAGTGCTTGCGTTGCTAGACTATGAGCTTCTTTATTATCATTTCGTTTAATTAGATCTAATTGTAAGGTTATTTTTAAGTTTTTACATTTTGTTTCAATTCGATTAATAAATCTTTCATGTTGCTCTTCAAAGCATGGCCAGTCTCCACTTATTTGATTTAAAACTACTTGAGAATCACCTTTTATGATAATTGTTTGTCCGGTAATATTCATTTCTTCTAATAGTAAGATTGCATTTTCTAATGCTGCAAATTCTGCCTCATTATTTGTTAAAAGTCCATCTAATTTTTCATTAAATCGTTTTCGATATTCTTTACCGTTTTGACTAAAGTATATACACACACCTATTCCAGAACGATTTGTAGACTGATCAAATCCACCATCAAAAAATACAGTTATATTGTGCGGTTCTTCTTCAAGTTCTTTTAAATATTTTATTACTTGTTTTTTTGTCCAACTAGAATCAAATTGATCTAGAAAAATAATTTCTTTTGTCCGACCCGTACTTTCAAAGTCTTCCGCTAAAAGTAAAGCTTCCTTTATCTCTAGCCAATCTGTATCAAGTGTAATTTGGTATTTCTTTTTAGTTTGATACTTCCATATTATTTTTAGCTTCATACGTCACACCTTTTCCATTTTTATTTATAAAAGGTTGTCAACTTCTAACTTATAGTTTATAAAATAATTCAATATTTTAATAATCATATTTCATTTCATAATTTAAGTTTTAATTTTTTAGAATATATACTAAAATGAACATATATAAGTGTTGGAGGTTTACTATGATTGAAGTTTATACTGACGGAGCTTCCAAAGGAAATCCTGGTCCATCTGGTGCAGGTATTTTCATAAAAGGAATTAAAGAACCTGTTTTTTTAAGTATTCCATTAGATTCTATGTCTAATCATGAAGCCGAATTTCACGCATTATTAATTGCACTAGATTATTGTATTAAAAATAATTATTCTATTGTTTCTTTCCGAACAGATTCAAAAATCGTTGAAGAAAGTATTGATAAGAAATATTCTAAAAATGATTTGTTTATTCCTTTATTAGAGAAATCACTAAATTTAATAAATCAACTTGATCTTTTCTTTATTAAATGGATTCCCTCAAGCGCCAATAAGGTTGCAGATGAACTTGCTCGAAAAGCCATTAAATAAAAAGGACTGGACGATATGAAAAATAAATTATTTGCTTTTTCTTCTCTACTCATTGTGTCCTTCATCTGGGGTTCTTCGCTATTCATTGTTAAGGAAACACTTAATTTTGTCCAACCTTTTACCTTCAATGCATTACGCTTTATTGTTGCAGCAATCGTATTATTTACCGTTCAAACTTTTTTAAATCGAAAAAATAAAATAAGATTTCGTGGTAAAGCCGGTTTTATTACTCCTGGAATCATAATAGGCTTATTTTTATTTCTAGGTTTTGTATTCCAAACTTTTGGATTACATTATACATCAATATCAAAATCGGGTTTTATTATTGGAATCAGTGTAGCAATTGTTCCTTTATTATTATTTTTTAAGTATAAGAAAAAACCTACTTTGCGAGAAAATTTATGTGCTATTATTGCAATTATCGGTTTATTTTTATTAACGCTTTCTACAAATTCCAAATTTAATTCTGGCGATATTATTTCCTTTTTTAGTGCGATTGCATTTGCGTTACACATAATCTATTCAACTAAATATTCTCCAAGTTATAGTTCACTGCAACTTGCAACTGTACAAATTACTTTTGTAGGCTTAGCCTCTTGGACGTGTGCTTTAATTTTCGAAGACTGGCAAGTTATATACAATCAAGAATTATGGACAAATAAATATTTTATACTTTCGATCTTGTTTACGGCAATTTTTTGTACCGCTGCAGCTTATATTATTCAAATGTTTGCTCAACGCACAATAAGTGCAACGGAAGTTGGGATTATACTTGCAACTGAACCTGTTTTTGCAGCGATTACTGGTTATTATTTTGGTGGAGAAAGACTTCAGAAAATCGGATTAATCGGTTGTAGCTTAATTTTAATTTCTACGATTGTTACTCAAATCAGAAAGAAGAAAAATAAAAAACAAACATATAAAGAAGAAAAAACCATTCACAAGATGTGAATGGTTTTTTTTCCCGCCAATGCCGTTATTCCTTTTATGCCTAAGTAAACCGAACTCCAAGGTGGATGTCCTCACAAGTAACTTTCATCCTCCTATAAATAGGCACGATGTTGTTACTTAAATATCGGTCTTCCTGTATTAAATCATTGGTTTAAGACATAAACTGACAACGCACACAGCAGGTTTTTGTTAATTTGTATTCTCATTCTATACCAACTATAACTATTTTGCAACTTATAAATTTTTCTTTTCTACAATATTTTCTTCGTATGATATCCAGTCACTAAAACTTCCAGGATAAAGCTTGACATTTGAATAGCCTGCTTCAATTAATCCTAAATAATTTACACAACCAGTTACACCCGAACCACAATAAACCACTGTTTCATTATGAGCTTTGAATGGTTTAAAGAGATTTAGTAATTCTTCCGTTGTTCTAAATTCTCCTGATTCATTTAAAACATCTTTCCAAAAAGAATTTTTTGCTCCAGGTATATGACCTGCTACTCTGTCAATTGGTTCGAATTCGCCATTGTATCGAATAGACTCCCTAGAATCAATTAAATTAAATTCTTCATTTTTGCTATTTCGTTTAACTTCTTCCATCGAACTAATCATGTCTTCTTGATTTTTAACCTTGAATTTTTTAGGTAAAACTTCCACAGTTTCAGTTGTGACTTCAAAATCATTTTCTACCCATTTTTTATATCCACCGTTTAATACAAAAGTAAAATTATGCCCAACTAAGTTACATAAAAACCAGCATCTAGCAGCATTATCTAGTGTTCCATCGTCATAACAAATAACAATTGAATCCTGATCTATGCCAAGCTCCCCTAATAAATGACCAAAATCATTTAAATCTGGAAACGGATGTCTGCCTCCATGTTTTTGTACTGAACTCGATAGATCTTTATTTAAATCAACATAACGTGAAAGCGGTATATGACCTTTCTGATACTCATTATAACCGTACCCAGGATCTGACAATTGAAAACGACAATCTAAGAAAACAACATTTTTGTTTAAACGTAGTTTATTTGCAATGTTTACATCAATTATATTTTTCAATTTTAATTGTCCACCTTCATATTAAATTAGTTTTTTAAATAAGTTTAATACTTGATCCTCTACTACTACTTCATTTAAATTTTCAGTAGCTTTAATTGTTTGTTGAACATCATTTTCGATTTGAGTACTACAGTTTTGTAATACCAAATTTAATGAGTCAACATATTGAGTGTGATAATGTTCAGCAAATAAACTATTCATATTTGATAAATACTCTTTTAATGGCGTTCTCAGTTCATTTATACAATCATCAATCATATTTTCTTTCAAATTATCAACAAAAAAGCTTTTTGGATTTTTAAAATGCGATTTTAAATTTTCAAATTGATCAACATTAATAAATTGATCCGGATTTTTTATCGAAACAGGCGAAATCTCGTTCACATCACTTTTTTGAACGATAAATTCAGTTTGAATTGAATGTATTTCATCAATTACTCGTTCCTGTGACAATAGAATTTCATTAATTAAAAACTTCTCTAACCTATATCCTGTTACCCTTAATTCCTTTAATATCTCTTCTAGAACCTCATATATAAATTCTCGAATTTTCGTAACAAATAATTGTTTAATATTTTTTGTTGTACTATTGAAAATACTCGGGTTAAAGAAATAAGGAAATAAATCTCTCATTCTTAATTCGATTCGCTTTTCGATAAAGAAAATTAATTGTTCATTTTCTTTCATAAATGCTCTCGGTAAATTGGCTGGTTTAGCATTTTGTATCGTTTCTTTAACTTTTATTTGAATTTGCTCAAGCTCGCTAAAGAATTGATCTTTTTCACGTTTAATTCGTTCAAAACGATTAATTGTATCATGTAAGATTTTTTCGATTGTAAATAGGTCATTGATAAAAGTTTTAAATACCTCATTAGCAATTTCGAATTGGAAGAAATTTTGAATTTTCGTATTTAATTTCTTATAATTATTTTGAATTTCTAAATTTAGATCTGAATCATTATAGCCCTTCATCTCAAGCATACTTGAAATAGCAAAAACTGATGGGAACCGTACGCCAAGTTTCGTTAATTGGTTAATAAAGAAATTTTGTACGATTTCGATTTCATTTTGATCCTTTGCTAAATCCGATGCATTTAAAACAAAGTAAACCTTGTCACTATCAAAGCTTTCTCTCATTCTTCCGATTTGCATTAAGAAAGACTCATCTTGACGTGTAAAAGCGTGCTGATAATGTGCAACATATAAAATTAAATCAGCTTTTTTCAAATAATCGAACGCTAGCTCAGTATGTCTTGAATGGATACTATTCCCACCCGGTGTATCAACTAAAACAATACCACTTAATGTTATCTCACAATCAAAATAGACAGTGCTTTCTTTTACAAAGCATGCTCGATTTTCTTCACTAATTACGCTTACATACTCATCTAAGTCATAGCGTGTTATTGTTCCGAGCAGACTTCTCATTTCTTCATAATTTTGACATACGCTTTCAGCATAAACGAAAGCATCCGTAGGGATTTTATCCTTTTGTTTCTTAATTAAATTTTGAAGCGTACTAAACCATTCTTTCTCGTTTACATCCACGCCCCATTTTTTGAAGAAATCTAAGAACTCTTCTTTTAATGATTCCTCTGATTTATAACTTACATCAGCTTTTTTATTCCCGGAATCAACCGTTGATCGTTTTATCTTACAAATTGCTGCTGTAGTTGGGTGTGGTGAAACTGGAAGTACACGATCACCTAATAATGTATTAATATAGGATGTTTTTCCAGAACTAAATGCTCCAAATAATGCAATTGTGTATTCATTAGATTTAATCTGTTCTCTTTTTTCTTTTAAAAGTGTGATTTTACTATTAACAAACTTGTTTGAAGATAATTCATTTAATAGAATGTCAGCAATTTCATACTTTGCTTTAATTTCTTCATTTGAGTATTTATTTGTGTTATTTTTTTCAATTTCTGTAATAAGTTCTTTCTTTATTTCTGGTGCTTGAACCGTTAATATTTTATGAGTAATTAATTCACTTACGGAAATTAACGTAGGTTTTATTTCTGGCAATTCATGATTTAATTCTTGAATATTATTTAAAATCGCCTTAATTTCTGAAACCATATGTGAAATTTTATGATTATTGAATTCTAATTCATTAAACCCATCAATTTTAGATTGGAGTTCGTTCTTTTGATTCGTTAATTTAACCAATGCTGTTTCATTTTGTAGCTTTAATTCTTTTGAAAGACTGTAAATAAATTCTGAAATACTTTTACGGTAAACCCCTTTAATTCCTTCACTTACTTCCTTCGTATACTGTAATAAATAGTTTCCACTTATATTAATTAAGTGTGATGGCTTCGGACAAATTACCTCTTCACTCAAATTCGGTTCAAGAATTTTATCAAAGTCACTGCTATCAATTTTATTATTTTCGATTTGTTTCACAGTACGAACTGCAGCTTCTTTTACGAAGTACTCAATCTGTTTATTCGTTAATTCTTTTACTTTACTAATAAATTGAGTTTTTGATTCAAGTAAATTATTTTCAAGTTTTTTCCTTGATTGGAAAAGTCCTTTATTTTGCAATGCTTTTTCAGATTCTAAATAATTTGAAGCTAATTCTCTCATTTCAAAAGGTGTAATATTTGAATTATTCAGTACTTGTTGAGTAGACTGCAAACAATTTTCCTCAAATGAAGAAACTGACTTTTCGATAGTTTCGATTTCATTATTCAAGTCAGTATATTCCGCTTTAATTTCGTCAGCATTTTGATCGATATCAATGTAATCGTTCTCAAGTTGTAGTAATTGTTCATTCATGATTGTTAAAAAGCTTGCGTAATCATTTTCAATTTGAACTACATCTTGATTGTTGTATAAATCATTTAAATAATTAATAAATTGATTATATTCATTATTTTTTACCGTTTTATCTCTTGTAGATAAATAAAAAACTTGTAGATTATTTAATCCTTGTTTTTTCATGTTTCCGATTACACCATGTTTAAACTGATCAAACGTTAATTCCGTTTCATCATGCTTATCAATGCATGTAATGACTAAACAAACTTTAGTATTTTTTTCAACTAAACTATTAATAAAATCAATATTTGTTTTCGAATGAACATGCTGATAGTCCATCAAATAGAAAATACTGTCCGCAAGATGGATCACTGAGTTTGTCGCCTCTAAATGATCCATGTCAGTTGAATCAATTCCTGGCGTATCGATTAAGACAGATCCACTTGGAATTTTAAAAATTTCTTGTGCCCATTCGAGTTCAATAATCGAACCACTATCTGAAGCTAATTTTTTTAATTCATCTACTTGAATATCCTCTTGAATCTGATACATTTCACCGTCTTTAAGAGTGATTAACATCTTACTTTCGCCGCTTTTTAATTTTACGACGTTAGCACTTGTTGGAATTGGGCTTGTAGGTAGTTTATCTACTTGTAAAAGATCATTTAATAATGATGACTTACCAGCAGAAAAATGCCCACAAAATACGTAATAACTTTCCTTATTTTGTATTTTGTATGCTAATTTTTTTAATTGAAATAATTCCTTGGAATTTCCTTGTTCAGAAAGTAAATTGATTCCTGAAGAAACCTTATTCAGTAATTCCCCTCTGTTGATCTTAGTATTTTGCAACGTGATTTCCCCATTTCATTTCAAACTCAAATATTTTCCCTAGCATTATTTTATCCCCATATATATTAATTTGGAAGAAGAATGTATAGGCAAATGAATAGAAAATTAATAAAACTTGTTACCTGACGAGTATTTTATGTAAAGAAGAGCCAAAAATGTACTTATTATTCCTTAATTAGGTGACTATGTTCTAATTATTCTTCCTTACTTCAAATTTAATTGATAAAAGTACAAAAAAAAACTAGGCAACATCACCTAGTTTTGAACTTGTTTAAGTACATATTTAGTTAATAAAAAGTATAAAAGTATTGTAGCCGACACAAATCCAAGAACCATTTGACGCACAACCTTTCGAAGTTGATAATGATTTTCATTCTACATTAATCATAATCAGTTATTTTCCATTTGTCAATAACTATTCGATGGATTGTAAAAGCGCTTTATTTTCTTCTCGGATTCTTACTTTTAATAGCATTAAATTACAAATAGAAAAGATTACGGTTGTAATATATGCATGAAACATAATTGGAATTACCAATAATTCAATCGTAACAATGATGTAATTCGGATGTTTTATATATTTATAAAGTCCATCTTTTACTAATTTTTCATTAGGTAGAATAATGATTTTTGTATTCCATCTTTCTCCTAATGTCGAAATAACCCATACTCTCGCTAACTGTAAAATGATAAATAAAATTAAAAGGAAAGTAAAAAACTCAATTTCTACATACTGAACAAAGTAATTTTCAATTAAAATCGATAAAAAAAACATACTATGTAAAATAATAAAATATTTATAATGCGCTTGGCCAAATTCAATAGCACCACGTTGTTTTAGTTTTTTTTCATTATTTTTTGCTATACCAAGTTCAACTACTCTTTGGATAATAATAAACAAAAAAATAATCTTTAACATTAGCATTCTACCCACTTTAACAGAGAAAGCTCAGAACTAAAGCCCGGTCCTAGGGCACAAAGAAGGCCTAATTCATCCACTTTTCCTTTTTTCATAAATTCGCATAACACAAATAAAACTGTACAGGACGACATATTACCAAATGACTTTAAAATCTGTAATGAAGTTGCTAATTTCTCTTCGCAAATATCAAGTGATTCTACGTATGCATCTAACACTTTTTTCCCACCTGGATGAGCGATAAAATGAGTAATATCTTCAATGGTCAGCTCATTTTCAAATAAGAAATTAGAAACAACTGGCTGTAACCAATTCTTAACAATGGAAGGTATATCTCTTGAGAAAATTACAAATAGTCCATCGTTGCGAATATCCCATCCCATTACATCTAAAGAATTCGGCATTAGATTCGAATTTGTTTGTACGATTGTCGGTAAAGCTTTATGTATTGTTCTATTTTTTAACTCACTTTCATCACCGACAACAAGTACAGCCGCTGCTCCATCCGCAAACAATGAAGTTCCAATTATATTACTTTTTGATAGATCTTCTTTTTGGAAGGTCAAACTACACAATTCAACAGCAACTAGTAAAATATTTGACTTAGGATGTGCCCTGCAATAATCAAAGGCTCTAGAAATTCCGCTAGCTCCACCAGCGCAACCCAAACCCCAGATCGGTATTCTTTTAATTGAGTTATTAAAAGGTAGGATGTTGGCAATATGGGCATCAATAGTCGGGGTCGAAATACCAGTAGATGATACGAAAATTATTCCTTGAATTTCTTCATATTTAATTTCCGAAGATAGAAATTCATTGCTTGTTACACAATTTTTTATAGCTTCTATTGATAATTCAATCGAAATTTCAGTATAAGCTTGATTTTTTTGTTCGAAGCTATGTTCCTCGCTATACCAAGAGAGCTCTTTTGATATGTAGCGGTTTTGAATTTCCCCATTTTGAAATACAGATAATAACCGATCAATAGATGGGTACTTTTTCATAAAAAGTTCTCTAATAAAAGGCACGACATTTTCTTGATTAATTTTATTTTTAGGCACTGACTTTCCAACTGATAAAATTAAAGGCATAATTTCCCACTCCTTATAGAGATTAACTTTTGTATAAAAATGGAAAATTATTCTTCAAATTGGATAGAAGATCTGAAAACAATTGTTTTAGCTCAATTGTGGTTTAATCAATTACGAATTAAAAACTATGAGACAACAATAGAAAATCAATAAAGTCCATAAAAAAAAGACAATTCACTATCTGCTCATTGTTCATGAACAAATAATTAGAATTGCCTAAGCGTTTCAAAGGAGTTTTCTCTCTAGTTGTGCAGTTTTAGTATATCTCATTTTATATGATTGTACATTTGCAATTATTTCCATTAAAACGATTTGTTTATATGGCTCTATTTAGATCGATTTATTTACTTCTTCTAACTCATAAAGGCTTGAGTATTTTGTTTCTAAGTAATCAATATAATAATTTACATTCAATTCTTCTCCTGTAACATCCTTCAATATTTCTTGCGGTTTCTTAGTTGCACCATATTGATGAATATTCACTCTTAACCAATCAAGTACTGTTTGAAAATCATTCGTTTCAATTAATTCATTATAATTCGGTAATTCCTTTTCCATTGTAGCTTTAATTTGAGCAGCATACATAGCTCCTAAAGCATATGTTGGGAAATATCCGAAAAGCCCCATCGACCAATGAACGTCTTGTAGTACGCCTTCTCGATCAGTTGCTGGTACAATTCCGAGATACTCTTCCATTTTCTGATTCCAAATAGAAGGAAGCTCATTGACTTGAATTTTACCATCTAAAAGATCCTTTTCAATTTCATAACGAATCATAACATGTAATGGATAAGTTAATTCATCTGCTTCAATTCGAATAAAAGAAGGTTTACTATTATTAACTACTTTATAAAATTCATCTAACGAAATATTATCTAATACACCGTTTAATTGCTCTTTTAAATTTGTAAAATTACACTTCCAGAATTCATAGCTTTGTCCAATGACTTTTTCATATAAAAGTGATTGTGACTCATGGATACCTAATGAAGCACCTTGCGCAATTGGTAAACACTCTAAGTCTTTCGAAATGTTTTGTTCGTAAAGTGCATGACCACATTCATGAATCGTACTAAAAAGAGCTTTTTCGAAATTGTTTTCATGATATTTTG
The DNA here is from genome assembly GCF_002556365.1 of Bacillus sp. AFS002410. Classification (NCBI taxonomy): domain Bacteria; kingdom Bacillati; phylum Bacillota; class Bacilli; order Caryophanales; family Bacillaceae; genus Bacillus; species Bacillus sp. AFS002410. Next base: position 210,924 of record NZ_NUEU01000082.1, on the reverse strand, counting down.
TCGTTACTCGAACATCTCCTAAGTTAAGGGAAGTTGCGAACGGATGTGCAGTAGGATCTAGTCTGCCAGCATCGAAATTATAACCAAGAGTAGTTAAAAATAGTTCACAAATTTCTTTTTGTTTTTGTTTAGAAACAAAAGATTTCATTTCTTCTTTTTCAAAGTTTTTCCCACTCGTTGATATAGCTTTAACAAGCGGTACTATTTTGTTTCTTACTGCCGAAAATACTTCGTCCAGTTTTTGAACAGTCATACCTGGTTCATATTCATCTAAATATGTATCGTATTTACAATCTGTATATCCTAAATATTCTACGAATTTACGTTTATACCCAATTATTTCAGTTAAATATGGTTCGAATTTAGCAAAATTGTTTTCTTCCTTCGCTTCTGCCCATACGCTTTCCGAAATTGCTTGGCATTTAACAAATGCTTCAAACTCTTCAACAGGTATTTTCGTATTTCGATCATACTGCTTCCTTAAATAATTTACCGTTTTCTCAAGCTCTACTGAACATTTCCCTGCGCTAACCGCTTCTTCCATTGTTATTAAATAATGGGCCATCTCATCTGAAATACTCATTTTAAACACATCGGCTGATAATTGACTAATTACATTTGAGCGCTGCTTAACAGCATTTTTAGGTGCTCCTGTCCGAAGATCCCAGTACAATACACCAATTGCTTCTTCAATATTCAGCATTTTCTTTACATACTCTAAAAATGAAGCCTCATACTCTTTCAAGCTCATCAATATACCCACCTTTTAAAATCAAATTTTTCAGTCAGATAAATAGTACCATATAAATTTAACAGATTTAGAAGAATTTTCTCATTTTTCAAATAATATTTATCGACAAAACGAATACTATTACCTCTCTTTGCACATACTACGCCAGTCTTTGTTCAAACTATATAAAATTTTACATTTTGAATATTCCTTGACAGGAATATTCCTCATGAGGTATATTCAATTTATGAATTCGACTTTAATTGCTCTCTCTGAGCCGAACCGATTACAGATTGTCGAACTCTTACGTGACGGTCCACTATCAGTTGGTGAAATCGCTGAAAGTCTCGGACTTAAACAACCACAAGTTTCAAAACATCTACGCGTTCTTAGTGAAGCTGGGCTTGTCGAAGTTCAACCAATCGCCAATAAAAGAATTTACAAACTAAGACCCCAGCCCCTAAAAGAAATGGATTTGTGGATAAAGTCATTCCGACACGTCTGGGAACAGAGATTCGATCAATTGGACGATTACTTAAAAAAATTACAAGGTAAATAAACATAGCTTATTCACAGTACTTAATTTGATTAGTTTAAATTTCGAAAGGAGTAAATTTGAAGTTTTTTATTCATCTGGTAAACAGACATTAAGTCGTCTAGCAGATTATTTATTAAAAAAATAAACATACAAAATGAATTGGAGGAATTGAAAATGAGTGAAAATACATTTAAAGTTGATGAGCAAGGACTAGTTTTAACAAGGGTTGTTGATGCCCCTCGTGAATTAGTATTTAAAGTTTGGTCAGAAGCTGAGCATCTTAAAAATTGGTGGGGTCCTAAAGGATTTACAATGGATGTAACAACATTAGAATTTAAAACTGGTGGTAAATTCCACTATAAAATGCAATCACCTGATGGATTCGAAATGTGGGGATTATTTGTTTTCGGAGAAATTATTGAACCTGAAAAAATCGTTTTTGTTAATTCATTCTCTGATCCAGAAGCCAATATGGTTCGTGCTCCATTCTTTGAAGTGTGGCCATTGGAAATTCAAAACACTTTAACTTTAGAAGAAACTGACGGTAAAACGACTATTACATTAAAAGGATTCCCAATCAATGCAACTGATGAAGAAGTTGCAGCATTTATTGCAAATAAAGAATCTATGCAACAAGGCTTTACTGGTACATTTGACCAATTAGATGAGTATTTAGCTAAAACATCTTTATAAGATCATTATAAAAAATACCCTTTTGAGTCCGAAATAAACTCAAAAGGGTATTTTATTACTAATAATAAACGACTTTTGTTTTAGCAATTAAATCATGTAACGTTTTTTGATCTTTTCGAAAGATAAAAAGTAGATCTACTAAATACATAATGCCAAGTACTTGTAATAATATTGGTAGGTTTAATTGACAACCAAAAGCAAATATTGTGCGCAAAGACATTGTTTTTAAATCAACTAAGTCTTCCGTAGCTTTAACAACCATAATGCTTAATAATCTTTTTCCAATTGTTTGCCCACTCCATATATAAGTAGGAACTAGTACATAAAATAAGAAAATACATAAAAGTAACCAGATTGAATAGAGAAATAGCTGCTTACTACTGTACAAATATAAATGTAAAATGTCTTTACTTTCTATGCCAATTACCAATAACCCCAGTTTAGAAAATAAAAGATAGAATATCCCATCGATCCACGCTGCAAACAATCTTCTTGTACGGCTTGCCAGTTCGAAATCCATCTAGATGAACCTCATTCCACAATTTTGTTAAAATGGATATTTTAAGATTTATACTATTATACTTGGACATTTTATTTTTGATTAATGATTTTTAACTATTTAATCAATTAATTATTTAGAAATGTGCAGTTAACTATTCAATAGAAGAATAAGGATTATTGTTATCTTTTAGGTTCTGATATAAGACAGACTATTTAACTACGATCAATTATTAAATGTTGTTACTCTTTCTAATAAAATAAATTCCACGGGCTTTTTAATTTGTCACAAAACTTTACAATTTTGCATGATATATCCATTTAAAATTTTGTTACGATTAAGGTGTAAAATAAAAAATAATTTTATTCAATGAAAAAGAAGGTAATATTTTTGTATACTGTTCAATCAGTAGAAAAGGAAATTTTCAAGTCGAGAATCGTTAAAATAAGCATCTTGTTACTCTTAATCATTTTGCATTATACCATTTATGAAATTCCTTCTAAATCACTAACTACATTGGTTTTAACAATCGTATTAATTGAAGCGATTAATAATAATTTTTATCAAAGAATTTTGAGAATTATAAAAAAAATATCTTAGATGCTTGAATGCGTTCGAGTCCGTAAAAAAGAAAGACCACAAACAAATGTTTGTGGTCTCTTTATTTACATTTTTTCATATAAGATTCACGTTTACTTTAGATTGTTTACCTGCAATCGTTTTCAATAAATTCTGAAGTTCTCTTAAATCTGTGTCCAACTGATGACGAATCTTAATAACTTCATGGTGATTGTCATTATTTTGATTTCGAGCTTCTTGCAACTTGATTCGTTTTTCTTCGATGTTTCGTTCTAAAGATCTTGCTGTCCTAAAAAACATTCAAATTACCCCCTTTTCAAAAGTTTGAACACGCTTTCATTTATTATTAATATACAATGAAAAAGTAATGATTCGAACATTAAAAAGTGTCTATTCTTTGAACTTATTAAGTATTCGTTTACTTTTTCGATTATATTTTTTAATCTTGTTCTAATTATTAGATAGAATCTTTATATTTCCATTAAGATGAACGCGCTTTCATTTTTATCAAGTATACTATACATTACTATCTTTTTAATAGCCCAAAAGTGTCTATTCTTTGAACTTATTAATATTTTGTTTTAATTATACACTTTTTTATTGATTTATACATTTATAGGTAAAGTTAAGGGAGGTTTAAATAACCTCCCTAGTTCAACCTATATCATGCCAATTTGTACAATTCTGAGTACTTTTCTTCAAGGTATTCAATAAAATATTTCACATTTAAATCTTCACCTGTAACATCGACTAAAATTTCCTTTGGTTCTTTTAGTTTTCCAAATTGATGAATATTGCGAGTTAGCCAATTTACAATTTGGTGAATTTCTCCACTTTTTAAAATATGATCAAAATCAGTTAATTCCTGTTTCATTTTACGTTTAAACTGAGCTGCATACATTGCCCCTAATGCATATGAAGGGAAATAACCAAAATCTCCTCCTGCCCAATGTACATCTTGAAGAACTCCTTCTCGGTCGTTAGCTGGAGTAATTCCTAAATATTCTTCCATTTTCTCGTTCCAAACTTTTGGTAAATCTTTTACTTGTAAATCGCCATCAAATAGCTCTTTTTCAATTTCATACCTAACCATTATATGTAATGGGTATGTACATTCATCCGCTTCAATACGAATTAATGAAGGTTCGCTATGGTTTATTGCTTTATAAAAATCCTCAACGGACAAATTTTTAAAATAATCGCCAGTTTTTGCGATTAAATTTTCATATTGAGTTTCCCAAAACTCTTTACTTCTCCCAATCATATTCTCAAAAAATAATGATTGCGACTCATGGATTCCCATAGATGCCCCTTCACATAATGGAGTACCAATTAAATTTGAAGATAAGTTTTGCTCATATAATGCATGTCCACATTCGTGAATCGTTCCAAAAAGAGCACTCATAAAGTTATCTTCTATATATTTCGTTGTTACACGCACATCACCAGGATTTAGTGTAATCTGAAAAGGATGCACTGTTTCATCTAATCGGCCGGAATCAAAATTATAACCTAATTTAACGAGTACATCTTCACTTACCTCTTTTTGAATATCAATTGAAATTGGCTGTGATAATTCTTCGCGCTGTAATCTAACAGAGGATTTTGAAATTTTCGCTACTAAAGGTACAAGACTTTCTCTTACTTCTCCAAAAACTTCGTCCAGCTTCTGTGTTGTCATTCCTGGTTCGTAGAGATTCAATAATGTATCATATTTCTTATCTTTGTAGCCCCAATATTCAATAAACTGTTTTTTCATTGCTACAATCTTTTCTAAAAATGGCTGGAATTTGTTGAAATCGCCTTCATTTTTAGCGTCTTCCCAAGCATTTTCGCTTAATGAACATAGCTTTACGTATTCTGCATATTCCTTTTTAGGAATTTTGCAATTTAAATCGTAATTTTTTCTACATTCTTTTACTGATTTCTCGATGATTTCACTTAAATTTCCAGTACCAATTTCTTTTTCTAATAAATTTAAATAGTTTTCCATTGTACTTGAAGTTGTCATTTCAAAAACTTCTTCTGAAAGTTGGCTAATAACATTTGATCTTTGCTCTGCACCATTTTTTGGAGCTCCAGTTCTTAAGTCCCAATACATCACATTTATTGCTTCATTATAATTTTCGATCTTCTTTAAATACTCAATAAAGTCTTCTTGAACTTTTTTAATTTCCATTTTTATCCCTCATTTCTATAATTTAGCTGTTAGTTTCATTCTATCATATCTTCTATTTTCATTTTGTTAAAAACTTAGTCAAATTCAGAAGATTATATTAAAGACAGAAATTAGTTTAATATTGTACAATACAACCAAGGTGATGCTATGAGAATATTATTATTAGGCGCAACAGGAAGAGTTGGTTCGTTTTTAGTTGATCTATTATTAGAAGCCAATTTTGAAGTAACCGCTTTAGTTAGAGATGAAAAAAAAATAAAAGTAAAACATGATTCTCTTACTATAATTAAAGGAAATACATTAAATCATACTGATTTGAGTTTAGCTTTGGAACATGTAGATGGGGTAATTTCAGCTCTAAATACTGAGGGTGAAAATATTTTATCTAATACTATGAAACAGTTAATTCCACTTTTGGAAATGAAAAAAATTAAACGATTTGTGTCAATAGGAACTGCAGGTATTTTGCAATCTAGAGTGGAACCGACGCTCCTACGTTATTTAAGCTCAGAATCAAAAAGGAAATCAACGACTGCAGCAAAAGATCATGAACATGCTTTTTTGTTGTTAAATCAAAGTCAGTTAAATTGGACGATTGTTTGCCCGACTTACTTACCAGATGGACCAATAACGAAAAAATTTCGTATAGAAAAAGAAGTTTTGCCTATTGATGGCCAAAGCATTTCAACTGGTGATACAGCTTTTTTTGCCTTTAAAGAATTTTTCGATTGTAAATATAGTAAAAGTAGAGTTGGGATTGCCTATTAAAAAGACTTTTGGCTGTCAAATAAGTCGGCAGCCTTTTTAATATTTCTAGTTATGTAAGACATAGTTCTAGTAAATTTGAACTTCATTAATTTCTATTCAAGAGTGCACCATTTTTCATTTAATTAATGATGATTTTTGAACTAAAAAAAGATTGTCTAACTAGACAATCTTTAGGAGTCTAATTTATCTTTGCAAAGATACAAGTATCAGTTAGTTTTTTACCGTCAGCTGAAAGATCCTCATTACGTAATATCCCTTCAAGTTCAAAACCTAGTTTTTCAGGGATCGAACGACTTTTAGTGTTATTAGAATCACATCGTATTTCAATCCTTCTAAATTTAAATTGCTGAAAACCAAGATTTATTAACTCTCTGACTGTTTCTATCATATATCCATTGCCACTAAATGGCGTGCTAATCCAGTATCCAATTTCACATTTAGAAATCTCCCAATTAATTCTGTGTAGGCTAGCAGTTCCAATAAAATCATTAGTATCCTTATTATAGATAAGATAGCGAAAGCTTTCTCTTTTCAAAAAATCTATATGGGCATTTCTCAGTATTATTTCTGTTTCTTCAACAGTAGGAATTGACTGGAATAAAGACAACCATTGCTTTAACTCACTAATCGAATCCTTAATAGCTTGGTTTACTACATCCCCTGCGCCAGCTTGAAGTGGAGCTCGAAGAATTAGTCTATCTGTTTCTATTTGAAACGGAACATCTAATAAAATAGAATTCATTTCATTTCCCCTCTCGAAAACTTTAAATTATGACCTAATGAAACTTAAACAATAAAAAACAAACCAAAGAGGCCTTCTAATTTTTCAATTTTTGCATGCCATAGTTACATATGAGCTTCAGGTTAGTTTGTTAGTTTTTCTCCAAATTAATGAAAAAGTTAAGATTAGTAAGCCCACTGAAAAACCTATTATTTGGTCTAATAAAAGTTCTCCAGTTTTAAAATAATGAATAACGAAAGTACCTCCAAACATAACGATTAACGTAAGTGCGAACTTAATTAAGTAATTGTTTATTTTCAAAATGTTTATCTCCATTTACACTTAAATCTTCAAATTATCCTTCTTAAAGAATACCATATTTACCCATTTTTACTACAAGTTTTATAAAATTCTTATTTTACTAAACTGCAATTTTGTTCAATAATAAAGACCGACAAAGCGTCGATCACGTTTTAGAAGCAAGTTACTCGTATATTGAATTAGCTATTTCAACTAAGTCAATAATTGTGTAATTTTGATCAATATCTGTTAATTTGACTAGCATTATTTCATGATAAAGTCCATCTTTTTTCCATCGAATTATCTTTGAACCATCCTTATCATCTCTTACTATTATCACCTTAGTTCCATCTTTTAACTTTGTCGTTAATTGTTGTCCTTCACCTGAGAACTCGATGTTTTTTTGATGATATGTCGTGACTTCTACAATAACTCCTTTTCCGTCCCTATAATTAATTGAAGTTAGATTAATCGTATCATTTCCAATATTTTTTTGAACATCCAATGAAACATTCTTTACATTGATTGGTAACCTCTTTGGTACAGCGATTTCATTTTGAATATTCTCAGGTAACATTTCTACCTCTTTTTTTATCGTTTTAGGGTAGTCTTCTTTTAGCTTATCAAGCGCACTATTCCCATTTGTACAGGCAGTTAATAAAAGAATTGAGATTGCTAAAATGATTTTTTTCACTTTGTCCAACCTCCTCTTTTACAATATTTCTTCAAATTATATTCAAATTCCTATATTTTTTGTCTACATTTCTATTTTTCTTATGCATCCATACTATCATTTAGCCCAATAAAAAAAATCGACTATTAAGTCGATTTTCTTGTTTAGTTACCTATTACGTTAGTTTTCTTAATGCTATAACTCATAATTTGTTTGTAACTAGAAATCTGATTGAAGTTTCTTTTTATATATTATAACTACCAGTTCCACCATCTGTCACTACGACCACGGGAATTATCACGTCTGTCATCGTCACAACGATCTACTGCACGACAAAATTCCTCTTTATCAACCGTGATTTTCGCATTAAATGTAAAATCCTATTATTACTTTTGTTTCTTTCATTGTTTCTATCGTTATTTCTATTATTTCTTTCATTGTTACAGTTGCAAAATTCATCTCAACAACTTATGTTTGGACAAGTAAAAAGAAATGTTCTGCCTTCTCCACATGATTTTCGGGTAATCCTTGTTCAAAACGACCATTTAGTGCAATAAAAAAGACTACACAAGGTAGTCTTTTCTTGTTAAACTAAAGCATTGCATTAGTTAAAAAGAATAAATTTATATCTAATGCATATCCCCCATCTTTAACTCTCCATTTTCCATTACTACTATCTCTTACTAGCGTCCAACTAAAATTATCCATCGTTTTATTTGCATCCCAACCCCCTACAGCTGTAGGGGCGGTTTTAATGGTAGAAAAGACAACAATGGCATTTTTATCTTCCATATAAGACTCAATTGTATCTGCATCTATTGCTTGAAACTCTGAATAGTGTAGTTCTGTAATTGTGCATCCTTCATTATTTTTATCTTTCTTGAAATCTTTCTTGACGGTATCAAACGCAGTGATAATGTCTTCCTTCGTTAACTTTTTAGATCGTCCTATGCTTACTTTTACATTATTAGCATCAGTATAATTATCTTCAGCCTGTGCAACTCTCCATTTTCCCTTTTCACTATTTCTTATTAAGGTCCAAGTATATCTAGTCTGAGTTGAATTTGGCTTCCAACTTCCATCACCACCAGAAGAATCGACTTTAAAGTTTGAAAGCAAAACAATTACATTTTTATCTCCTACAACCGTTTCATCACCACCGCCAAAATTCATATAATCTTTGGCAATCGCAAGAGAATCTTTTTCTGAATACTTTAGCTCTGTCAGTGAGCACCCTTTATAACCCTTGAACTTTTCCTTTACAGTACTTACTGCTGCTTTTATTTCGTCCTTACTGAAATGACTTGATTGTCCTATTTTTACCTTTACTGTTTCAGCATCAGTTTTGTGCTTATAGAATAGGATTGAAGATACAACAACTATAAATATAAAAAGAGAAAAAAATTGTTTATTGGTTTTCATACTATGTACTCCTATTTTTATTTTTCAAATTAAATTTCCAGTTACTCCCACAAAAAATAATTATATAGTATAGAAAGATATTTGTAATTTGGGATAATTTAGCCTTTTAGACTTTAAATATAATTTAAAATTTTGCAAACCGAAAAATCTTATCCCTTAGCTAATTTGAAAATGGTTTATTTTATGGTGTATCATTCTGCTTTTCCCAATATTTTAGACATTCTGACTTAAATAACCTCTTTTCTACATCCCATCCAACGATAAATTTAACTATTTCTTTTCCTTACCTTACCTAATGTTGCTCTATTCCTTCCATTCAATTGGTATAGTTGCAAGTACTCTTTTGATGCAACGATATTAATAATTCCACTTTTAAATCCATATTCCTCCTTGTATAATCCTAACGTTTAGTTAAATAAGAAAATCAACAATCTACTTTAACGAATCCAAATAAAAAAGAGTGCAGAGAAATTTTAGGGATTTCTCTACACTCTCACACTACTTTTTTTATGGATTAACAGGTAAACTGTTTAAGATTTTATCTTTCGTATCACTGTTTAAATCATTATCGATAAATAAAATAATTTTTCCTTTATCTTCATGACCACGGATTAGACGCCCAATACCTTGGCGTAATCTTAATAACATGTACGGCTCATCAATTTCTAAATAAGGATTTTGTGAATTTTGTCGTTTTGATTGGAATACCGGATCATTAGGAGGGAATGGTAATGAATGAATAATTACCTGACTCAATGATTCTCCTTGTATATCTAATCCTTCCCATAGATGGACTGCACATAAAGATGCATTAATATCTTCTTGGAATTTTTGTACGATTGAGCTAATTTCTTCTTCACCTTCGAAGAATAAATTAAAATCAATTTTTTCCTTCGCAATCTGTTCTTTAAATTTTTTCATTTCTTGAGTTGAATTAAATAATACTAATGTACTACCGTTATTATTCTTTAATTTCTCAATAATCAACTCATTTTTAGCTTCTATTTCGGTTGAATCAACTTGTTTCAACTCAATTTGCATTTGCACCTCATAATCGAAAGGAGAATTCACTGAAAATGATAAATAATCTTTTATTCCAAGACTATTTGCGATGTAATCAAAGGATGTATTTTGAGAAAGTGTCGCAGACGAGAATACGATCGGCATTTTTTGATTGAATACTTTTTCTTGTAAAAGTTCATTAACTGCTTTTGGCATGATAACAAGCGTTAATTCATTTTGATTATACTCAATCCATTGGATAGCAGTTACTTCGTTTATAAACAGATTTAAACAACGTTCAACATCATCTAAATGCTCATCAACGATATTTAATTGATATTCGTCGATTGTATACATTTCACTTTCAAATACTAATTCGTCACCAATACTACTAATTTGAGATTTTAATCTACTTGCTAATTTTATTAAACGTTCATTCATGTTTAGTTTATGTCTTCTTGAACCTTCAACTTCTTGAGTATTAATATCTAATTCATAGAAGAATTGATCATACGTTTCTAATGTATCTTCTAATAACTGCTGGAAGCTTTCACGTGTTCCCGATTGCATTAAAAATGATAAAAAGATATTTAAAGTCTCTTGTTGTAAACGGTATGTTAATGACTTTTGACTTGCAAACTCAAGTAAATGTCCTTCATCGAATACAACGCAGCTTGGGTTTGGTAGTAATGGTAATTGCCCTTCTCGTTTTCTTGATTCTACGGTCCAAATATGCTCCATATAAAATTCTTGCGAACAGACGATTAAGTCAGATGCTTTACGATAATGCTCTCTAGATAGAGTTTGTCCACATCTATGTCTTTGTTCACAAGTAGAACAATCCTGGAAATAATCGTATGAGATTGTATCCCACTCTTCATCCGTTAATTCTTTATATTCAGTGCGGTCTCCATAAGGAGTAAATTTTTGTAGTGTACCATAATCATTTACAAAACTCGGTAAATTTTCATAAACCGATAATACCGCATCAGAAACTTCATCCTCAGTACGTTGTTGGTCTAATTTTTTTAAACATAAATAGTTAGTAGTTGATTTAGCTAAACGCACATCAATTGATAAATTTAATGCATTTGATAGTTTTTCAATGTCACCATTTTTCTTAACTAATTGCTCAATTAATGACTCATCAGCACATGCGATAATCGCAGGTTTACCAGTAAATCTTGCATAGCATAAGCAATAAAGTAAATATACAAAAGTTTTACCAGTTCCTACTCCCGCTTCAGCAAAAATCACTTTCTTCTCTTTAAAAGCTCTTTCGACTTGAAAAGCCATAAAAATTTGCTCATCTCTTAATTCATAGCCAGCATCTGGTAGTAAATCGTAAAATACGTCACCAATCCATTCCCCTAACTTTTCTATGAATTGATCTTGTTTTCCAACCTCAAAAGGTAATTTAGTTGATTGACTCATTGCTACCCCCAAAATGTATTTTAAAAAGAAAAAGTCCTCCTGTGTGAGAACTTTAATTTTGCAAATTTATTCAAAACAATATTATATAAAAATTTGTCTCCATCCGCTATCATACAAAAAATGAAGTGGAAAGGCAAGGGAAATAAGGTCGGATTAAAAAAAGATAGATAAAAGAATGATTGTGTTTCTCTATCAGGTTTTCATGCCACTATTTCCCAAAATATTTCACTTACCTAGCTTTTTGCTTGTTTGATCATTTCTTCAACAATAATTTGTGATTTTAAAGCTTCTACTCCGTCAACTGATGGTTTTTCATCTGCGTAAATACTATTAATAAAATGGCCAATACAGTCTTCAAAGCCCCTTTGCTTTAATGTTGTGTCCCATGAAGATGAAAAAGAATTATGTATCGTGTTATTTTTCTCTATTTCAAAGTTGCTCATATTTTTTACTCTTATAATCGAACCTTCTGTAATTAATTCGAGTTGCTCTAGATTTGTTCCTGCTTTGCGATGCATATTTGTACTGATCATTTCTTCTGATGTGGATTCAAAATGATGAGTAACAAATTCTAAATGATCATTAGTATTTGTTTTAACTTTTCCATTAAGAAGATTAATTTCTCCATTTGCTAACCACCTAACAGTGTCAACTACATGTAAATAATCATCAAGCATCGTAAATTCAAATGAATTTGGACCGATCTTATTCTCGCGATGCTTCTCAAACTTAATAGAAGCTATATTTTTGGCTTGCTCTTTAGCTTGTACATACATTGGACAAAAGCGACGATTGAATCCAACCATAAGCTTTCGATTTAGTTTAATACTTAATTCAGCTAATCTTTCGGCCTCTGTTCTAGTAGATGCTAGTGGCTTATCAACATACACATCTTTTCCATTTTTTAATAAGTATGATACAACTTCAAAATGTGAACTAGTTGAGCTATGTACAAATACAGCATCGCTACTTTCTGTCAGTTTGTTTAAATCTTCAAAATCGGGAATTCGATACTGAGAGCATATTAATTTACGCTTTTCCTTATTTGGTGAAAATGCTCCGATAAAATCCCAATTTTCCTCTTTTGTAAGAATCGGTAAATAGGCTTTCTGTGCAATATTTCCTAAACCAACCATCCCAATACGAATTTTTTTCATAAGATCATTCCTTTCGTATTTTTCTCTCTTTATCATAACAAAATTTCATTCATCTTTTAAAAACAATTGATTCAATAATTGAATTTAATTTGGCAATAACAATCCATTAATCGGGAATTCTAAAAAGTAATAGTTGTAGATTTAAATTAGATTGGAGGCTGGTTAATTGTATTTGTATTCTTTAATTCAGACCAATTTTGATACAAATGATGATATCAGTATTGTAAGGGATCTTTATTTACTTCAACATGAACAAAGTTTTTCTAATGAAGAATTTCATGATTTGGTCACCCAGTATAAAAGCACTGCAGAAACAAATTGGCATGTCGCACATTTACTTGAAAAAAATCACGGATTTCGAATTGTCCCTGCCATTAATTTATGAGTTTCAATCTCATTATTTTTCACAACATATTCAAAATGTGTTCGTAATATCTTTAATTAAATGAGTTATTATTATTATTATTAAAAAAGTGCTCCTATTTGTCAGCATTAGACTTTTAGGAGCACCGATATCGGGTTTTACTCTTCGCGATTTCTTGGAGGTCTTTTACCAAAGTATTGGTAATAATCCGTTTTAATAAATCCATTAAATAATTTACGTTTTTTTGTTGCTGGTTTACCGTAAAATTGTTCAAATCCTTCATGGCTAGTTAATACATAAGTTGACCATGTATCTAATTTCGTAAATACATTCCCCATATCCGAATAAAGCTTTTCAACATATGGACGATCATTCAATCGCTCACCATAAGGTGGATTTGTTACAACATATCCATATTCTAATCTCGTTGTAAAGTCACTTACTTGCATTTGTTTAAATGAAATCGAGTCAGATAATCCAACTTCATCAGCATTTGCTTTTGAAACATTAATCATTCGATGGTCAATATCTGATCCTATGATTTCAAGCTTTTGATCATAATTTGCTAAGTCATCTGCTTCTTGTCTTGCTTCATCCCATCTTTTTTTGCCAATCCAATGCCAATCTTCTGATGCAAAGCTTCTAAACGATCCTGGCGCTATATTTTGACCAATTAACGCTGCTTCAATTGGAATTGTACCTGAACCACAAAACGGATCAACAAAAGGTAAATCTGCATTCCAATTCGTCAGTAAAATTAACGAAGCTGCTAGTGTTTCTTTTAATGGTGCTTCACCTTGATCGACACGATATCCTCGTTTATGTAAACCTTCGCGTCCAGTCGTATCAAGCGTTAATGTTACGATATCTTTTAAGATTGAAACTTCAACTCTAAATAAAGGTCCGTCTTCAATTAACATACCTTGTACATTTTGTATCGCTTTTAATTTATCAACAATCGCTTTTTTAACAATTGCTTGACAGTCCGAAACAGAAAAAAGTTTCGATTTTTGAGATTTTCCTGTAACTGGAAATTGACCATTTCTTGGAATAAATGTATGCCATGGTAATGCTTTTGTTTTTTCAAATAACTCATCAAAAGAAGTTGCCTTAAATTCGCCAATACGAATTTTAACTCGGTCAGCAGTTCTAAGCCATAAATTCGCTTTAACAATTCCACTTTCGTCTGCTTTAAATAATACTCGACCATTTTCAACTACTACATCTTCAAACCCTAAGCTTTTGACTTCTCTAGCGACTAAAGCTTCGATACCCATTGCAGCAGTAGCAATTAATGTATATTTCGCCAATTTTATCACCTATCTCATTCAAAAATAGAATGAACTTTTCTTTTTATTTTCATTATGGACAAATAACTTCAAAATTACAAAAAACTCTCCATTAAATGAAGAGTTTTTAAACAGTTTCATCATTTCAAATGTTCTGTAAGCCATGTTCTGTTCCTTTCGTACTTCAAGCGACTCTCGTCTCGTACTACAAGGTGGTAATCATCTATCTACAGAATAATCTGTCCCTTTCTCTGTTCAATTCCTTTGAAAGGATTCCCCTACCATAATTTGGGTTTCTCGCTCGTGGGGTTTACCGCGTTCCACTCCTCTCATTTCTTCGAGAACTACGTCACTGTGGCACTTTAAAGGTAGTAGAACCATATCCATAATGGACTTAGGTCCGTTCCCTGCCGTTAGCTGTCAACACAGCTACCCTATCTTATGACTTCGATAGGCACGAACACTACAGCCATCGCAGGACTGTGCGAGCATGGACTTTCCTCAACAACGTCAAGCGTTGCAGCGATTACCCGAACATATTGAAACGAACATTTATTAGTATAGTAAATTATACATGAGATTGCAATGTTTTCTTTAAATATAAATTTAGTTGAAATTATTCGAAAAGTTTACTACCAAAAACATGCTTTTCCAAATTTGATAATCTTTTAAGAACGTCAGTATTCGTATTATTAAAAGGAGAAGGCGGTGGTGTTGATGTGTTTTTTTGATCCTCTAATAATTTTTTATACTTTGCGTTTTCTTGTTGTAGGGCTACGATTTGATTTTGAAACGATTCATAATCTTTAATGACCGTGTCTAAGTATTGATCTACTTCCTCTTGATTATATCCACGCATTGAAACTTTAAACTCTTTATTTAGGATATCTTTTATACTTAGCTTAATTTTTGTTGATTCCATTATTATCACCCCAAAACATTTAGAAATATTTACCTTCTATTTTTTCAAAGTCTTTATAAATTGTCAATTATCTATTCTATATTTCCCTATAATTATTGTCATCATTCTCAAATGTTTCTTCTGCAATCACTTGTAAATCATCAAAAGTAATCATTTCAATTGGATAATTGAATAGTTCATTTTTCTTATTTGCTAAATCATATAAATATTTAGGACTTCCTTCTTTTTCATTATCGTAAAATAATATACAACCTTCACTTTTGCTTACTAAAAATTCATTTTTCGCTTTTAATTGTAATGGAGATTCGTAAGGCTTTCTAGAAATTGAGTCTACATGATCAGCACCAATTAAGATTTCATTATAATATTCTTGATTAGTTTCATTCCATTTTTTTTCTTGGTCTTCATAAGGTGTAAAAATACCTAATTTTAGATGTGGATAATCATCTTGAATTTCAAAAACTACCTCAGCAGCCCATAACTCAGTACCCATTTGGCCTGATATAATAATCCACTCTAGCTCATCTATAAATAGAAGAATTTTATTTTTAATTGCTTTTTTTATGTACTTCACTGCATCATGTTTATTCGAAAAAATTCCTAATTCAAATGATTTATAACCAGATATAAGTAGTATCTTCATATAACCTCACAATAAATAATTAGGAAGAACTAAAAAAGTTCTTCCAAGAGTAAATTTTATTAGATTAAATAGGCATGTTTTTAAATTCAAATTGCTTAAATATTAATTTGCACATAAATTATCTCGCAAAAATCATTAATTTAAAATAATATTCAAAATTATTCAAATGCAGATATTATATTGAGGGAATTAATATTAATCTTGCTTACTACAAGTAGTCAAAGTTTAGTGGAAATCAATTATTAAGACATTTAAGATCAATATTTCAATATTTGATTGACGATCTTAGAGGATATTTTATTCCCTTTAGATTTAGTTAGAATGTTAGGAATATTATTATAGATAAGCTTGTTGAAACATTTTTCTTTTTGGAAAAATTCGCCTTATGATAAGATTACATATAATGCTTGTTTAAAACTAGTAAAAATAATTAAAGTCAGTGTTATTGTGAAAAAAAATAAAAAAAGTATTTTGTTCAAAATGATCCTCTCCAATATCTTAAATATACTTTTATGTCAACTTTTTTATTTTATTAGGTTTGAACATATTTCACAACAATAAAATTAATTATGATTAAAAGTTTAAATTTTCAGATATTTCTTAAGATTAGACAATAATTGCCGAATGCTTTATATTCCTTTAAAATGATAAATGAAACCGTTTTAATATAATCAAAATATAGATAATGCAATACGAGGTGTAAAAAATGATTAACAAAAATTCTCCAATACCAATTTATCATCAATTATTAGAATACATAAAATCTAAAATTACTTCAGGAGAATACCCTGCTGATGAATTGATTCCGTCAGAAAGAGAGTTTTCTGAAAAATTTCAAATTTCCCGAATGACAGTTCGACAAGCTTTAAATAATTTAGTTCAAGAAGGAATTGTTTATAGGCAAAAAGGTAAAGGAACGTTTGTTAGTCGCCAAAAAGTTGAAAAAAAAATTAGTAGACTAAATAGTTATACTGAGGAAATGGTCGAAAGAGGTTTAAAACCGAGTAGTAAAATTGTTGAATTTGAAATCTTAAAGTCAGATAAAGCATTAGCAAACAATCTAAAAATAAAAGAAAATGATCCAATTTATTTTATTAAACGAGTTCGATCTGCAGATTCAATTCCAATGTCTATTGAAAGTATATATGTATCTTGTGAAATTGCACCAAACTTAAACAAAAGTGTTTTAGAAAAATCATTTTTTGATTATGTACATGCTAATATTCCAGATCCTATTCAATATGCAGATCAATCAATACAAGCTAGAATGCCTACTGACGAGGAAGCAACACTATTAGAAATTCCATTAAATTGTCCGGTACTAGCAATTTATCGTACAACTTTTTTAAGAAGTGGTAAAGTTTTAGAATTCGAATTAACTGTATATAGAGCAGATCGGTATAAACTTGTACATTCCTTATCGAGGAATGACTAAAGAACACAATAAAAAAGCCAGGGATTTCTGGCTTTTTTCATTTGAAGAAAACTCCAATTTGTTTAAATAGCCCACCAACTTGATTCATCGTATTCATCATTTGTCCTGCAGTTGACATCATTTTTGGTACATCATATGAACCCGAATTATTTTTAAACTGATTTAAGATTGATGAAAATTGAAAAGATTGACCATTATTCTGTTGATTGATCTTTTTTGGTTGGGTTGGATAAGGTGTACTAGGCGCAAACATTGCGGGAGTTGCAAATGGCCCTTGTTGATTCATTTGAGCATTCTGTGGTGGCATTGAATATTGTTGACTTTGAGGGTGCATATAATAGTTTGTTTGATTACCGAATTGCGAAGGGTTCATTGGCATGTATGGATATTGATTTTGCATGATTGAATAATAATTTGGATCATATTGATATCCTTGGTTATATTGTACAGTTGGTTGCTGCATTGTAAAATTTTGCGGAGCTGAATATTCACCTTGTTGAACAGAACTTCCAGGTTGTGTTGATGGTCCTCCGTATGGTAAAGGTTCAATCATCGGCGTTGCTTGCATTTGTGTTTGAGCTTGAGCTGCTGGCGTTAGTTGTGTATTTATTGTAGGATTTTGTGAATACGGTTGAATTGTATTCCCATAGTATCGTTGAATTTCATTAGTATATTGATTCATTTCTGGATAATTAAACTTCTCATCAACTACTTGATTTTGGTTTCTAAACCACTCAAAACTGTTATCTGAGTGATTTGGAGGAAACATTTTCTGTCTCATATTCTCACACCCATTATTAGTATTCTTTTTTATTAATATGTTACAAATGCCTATTCTGTTACTTATTAAATTTATGCAGCTTTTGTCACTTTATGTCGGAAGTTTAAATTTTTAAAAAAATTTAAATTTTAAATATTTATGATACATTTTATTTAGGAATAGCAGGTTGTTAAGTTAATTAAATTTAATGTTGGAGGGGTAACAATGACTTTACAAGAATTAAAGAACAAGTTTATTTCATCAAAAAGTTTCGAACCAACTGACTTTAATCAATTAATGGACTTTTTACAGCAAAATTACCTTAATGGTGAAGTTACTATTCAACATTACAGAGAATTAGTTAAAGAACTTGAACGTTTTGGCGCATGTAAGCCAATTTAGTAAGCTGAAATCATAGAGATAAGAAATAAAGCGATACACATCTACTTAAACGTAAAAGTGTATCGCTTTATTTAATTCCTCTAGTTAATTCATTTTATTAAGTGTAAATACTTATATATATGTTTCCATTAAATATTAAATGCCAAATGCCTTCCCAATAATGGTGTAGAAATCCAACTTCCACCTTCTTTAGCTTGACTAACTTTGTTTTCAAAATGATGAAGATGCACTGTTGTTGACTGTACCTTATTTAAAAGTAAATTCTTTTCTTCTTCACATTTTTGATTAATTCTTATCGCCAGAGAGTGTTCAATAAACTCAACCTCATTTAAAAATTCATCAATTGCTCGAAAAAAATCATCTCTTTGAATTAATTCCATACAGTTCAACTCCTCTTCCAAGTTTTCTTAATTTTCTTTATAAACTAAATTCAACGGCTACACTTCTTCCTCCTTCTTCATTGACAAAACTAGAACTAATTCGCTAAACAAAGTGAATAAAGCTATTTTCTTCTATAATTTCGACAAAAAAATTTGTAACGAGACGCAGAATTGGGAAAGGTAAATATCATGGAGGTGTTACAAATGGCAAAAAACAAAAATGAAAAAAAGAAAAAGCAAGAAAAAAGTAAAAATCAACAAACAGGCAATCCAAAATTAGATGGTCCTAATTTCCCAGCTACATAAACAGTTGATAAAGTGAAATTTATTAACCAAGATTTAACGTAAAAAGCTATCACTAAATGTTAGTTTAGAGTGTAGAGATCCATATTAATTCTCTACACTCTTTTTTATTTATAATCCCTTGTTGTTTTATGAATAATAGCTTTAGACTAAATACTTCTTCTATTTTATAATTTAATGATGACTTTCACATTAGAATTGTGTTGATCGGATAGACCAAAGACTCAAATGAGAAAAGTGTGAATGGACTACTTAAAGTGATAATCCTCGAAATCTATAATATAGTAGAAAAGCGTTTACACAAATTAAACAAAATAAAAGACTGCCGACTTTTTCGACAGCCATAGCTAGCATTGAATATTAGGTTATTTAAGTGGATTCTTCATTATTATTATTGCCTTTTCCCACCATTTATTTTATTTATTGGAATAACCCTTTCAATTTTAATAATGAACTCAACAATTCTTGTTTTATTAAAATTGATTCTTTAAAACTATCTCCATTTATTATTTCTTCATTTTCATACCACTCGGTTAATATTTTACTATTAGAATACCAGTCATCTTCTACTGAGCGCTTATGTGGAATGATGGGATAGACATCCCTTAATTTAGGATTGCTTGAGTTGGCAATGCCTACTAGACTCTCATAATCACTTCTACTCCCAGTATGATTCGTTTGTTTAGCAAAATTAATAAACCCATTATTTAAGTCTTGATGAAATAAGATTGAATATAATTGTCTTCCAATTTGGATCCGTTTTGTTAAATCTTCAAATTGGTAAACAGCAAGTCCGTATAGCTCTCCACTGTTTGTTGGGAAGATTACATAACTTAATTTCAATTGCTCTTGAAGTTTAAATGCGATAGTATTAAAAACTTCATTTTTAAAAAATTTATTTTGTATTACTGGTCTTTCAATCATATTTTGTTCATTAATAATTAATGAGTAGACGAGTCTCTTTTTATCTCGATCTGTCCAATATTTCTCCCATTCTATTTCCATAAAGGTCGATACTGAAAAATATTTTAACAAATAAAATAGAGGTTTATTATTCATTTTTGAATATTCAAATAGAAGCAATTGTGGAAATGCATCTAAAAAAATAATCCAATTTGCTCTCTCATACGTTATGAAGAGCTGTTTTCTTTGTTTTTCGCTTAGGCCATTCATAAAAATTGGGTTTGCTAGATCCGTCATGTTATAGCCTGCATTACGGGATACCATGCTTGCAAGAAAAGACCACTCTACCTCATTTAGTCTAAAAAAGTAATCCTGATATGCGTTAGTTCTCGAGATATTATCTGCATTGAATTTGGTTGTTTCTTTTTTTATTAATTCAATTAGATTAGCTTCATCTTGTGATAAAATGTGTTCTTCTCGTCTATTATTTATAAAACCCTTCCAGCTTTCATGGTTTGTATTCATTGACTCACCCCAAGCAATCTGGTATTTTTTTACACGAACATCTGTTTTAGTGCTATAATACGAGTTGTATGTAATTTAAGGTGGAGTTGGTTTTATGACAATAATGTACCCAAATCGAAGAAATAATGTAGTTCAAAAAAGCCAAGAAAATAGTGAAACACAAGTAAAATCTAGCAATACCTATAGTAACCGTGGAATGTCCCTTGAAGATGATTTAAATGCTTCTAATACGTATTATTTAGCAAATAACATCGCAAACATACATAAGAAACCAACACCTGTACAAATCGTTAAAGTAGATTATCCAAAAAGAAGCGCAGCAGTTATTCGAGAGGCTTATTTTAAGCAACCGTCTACAACTGACTATAATGGCGTTTATAAGGGGAAATACATTGACTTTGAAGCCAAGGAAACAAATAATAAGACTAGTTTTCCTTTGCAAAATTTCCATTTACACCAAGTAGAGCATATGGAAAATGTGTTAAATCATGGTGGAATTTCGTTTGTCATATTAAAATTTTCATTATATAATGAAATTTATTTTATGAAGGCAACTGATATTCTTACCTTTTGGAAAAGGCAAACAAATGGTGGAAGAAAGTCAATTTCTAGAGAAGAATGCAAAGAGTTTGGAACATTACTAAAATCAAGTTATCCAATAATCGTTCCTTACTTAAAATGTATCGATGAACTTTTTGAAGTTTAATATTCATTAAGTTCGATTGAAAGGCAGGAGAAACAAAAAAAATGGCAAAAGAGTATAGTTCACGACAAGAACGAAAACAGATGGAAAAGCCTCCAACAGAAAAACCAAAAAAACGTGAAGGTTTATGGAAAAAGATTACTTTAACAATATTGACATTAGCAGTACTTTGTATACTTGGAGGTGTTGGAGCGTTTTATTATTTAGTAAGTGACGCACCTGCACTAGATGAATCAAAATTAAAAGTACCTCTATCTTCAAAGATTTTAGATAGAGATGGGAATGTAATTGCTGAATTAGGAACTGAACAAAGAACAAAAGTTTCATATAACGAGATTCCTAAAGTAGTAGAGGATGCATTTATTGCAACAGAGGACGTACGCTTCTATAAGCATAAAGGTGTTGATATTCGCCGTGTACTTGGAGCTGTATTAGCAAATATTACAGGTGGATTTGGATCTCAAGGTGGTAGTACGATTACACAACAAGTTGTTAAAAATTCATTCTTATCACCACAAAAAACAATTAAACGAAAAGTTCAGGAATGGTACTTAGCATTCCAACTTGAACAAAAATATTCTAAGCAGCAAATTTTAGAAATGTATTTAAATAAAGTTTATTTCTCAAATGGTTTAAAAGGTCGAGGAGTTTACGGTGTAGCAAAAGCAAGTGAAACTTATTTTAGTAAAGATTTATCAAAAATTACGTTACCTGAAGCAGCTACACTTGCTGGTATGGTACAAAGTCCAAATAACTACAACCCGGCAAAACACCCAGCTCAATCACAAGCTAGAAGAAATGTTGTTTTAAGCCAAATGAAGAAATATGGTTATATTACAAAAGAGCAATACGCGAATGCAACGGCAATACCGATGAAAAAATTAGTTAAGCTTCATGAAAGTGAGCAAACAAAATATCAGGCATTCATTGATGTAGTTGTCGATGAAGTTGAAAAATATGGCGATGCCAACGTAAATACCGATGGTTTAACAATCGAAACAACGCTTGACCCAAAATCTCAAGCTAAAGCAGATGAAATCATTAATCGTGGTTCTGAATTTTATCCAAGTGATGCTTTTCAAACTGGTTTTGTGTTAACTGATACTAAAACTGGTGAAATTAGAGCTGTAGGTGCAGGTAGAAACACAACAACTGGCGGACTAAACTTTGCAACAGATATTAAAAGACAACCTGGTTCTACGATCAAACCAATCTTAGATTACGGACCTGCAATTCAAGATTTAAAATGGTCTACTAATCATCAGCTAGTTGATGAACCATATCAATATTCAGATGGGACCCCTATCCGAAACGCTGATAAATCATATAGAGGTAAATTATCAATTCGTCAAGCATTAATCGGTTCAAGAAATATACCGGCTCTGAAAACAATGCAGGCTGTTGGTTTAGATAAATCTCGTGAGTTTGGTAATGGACTTGGATTTAACTTCCAAAAAGATAGTTTTTATGAGTCTCATGCAATTGGTGGATTCACTGGTGTATCTGCAATGCAAATGGCTGGTGCATATGCAGCCTTTGGTAATGGTGGTGTTTACATAAAGCCACATGCGGTTACAAAAATAATTTATCAAGACAAAACTGAAAAAGTGTTAGCTCCTGAACCAAAACAAGCTATGAGCGACTACACTGCATATATGATTACTGATATGCTACGTGATGTTGTTAAAGCTCCAGGAGGTACTGGTGGTAGAGCAAACGTACCTGGCCTTGATATGGCAGGTAAAACTGGTACGACAAACTACCCTCAAGAAGTAAAAGATAAATATGGCTTCCCTTCAAACGCTACTCGTGATAGTTGGTTTGTTGGTTATACACCAGATGTTACTGTAGCAGTATGGACTGGATATGAGAAAAATCAAAAAGATCATTATTTAAGTAAAACTTCAACAAATATTGCTAAATACATTGCAAGAGATATGTTATCCGCTACTGGTGATCGTTCTTCTGAGTTCCATAAACCAAGTTCAGTTGTGAACGTTCAAGATGAATTATACATTCGTGGAGAAAAAATGGATGACTTACCAACACCAGATACATTAGATCCTGCTAAAAGTGTTACTGCAAAATATGACGAAAAATCAAGCAGTATTTCATTAAATTGGCAATATGCTTCTGATTTACTTGCTTCTACAACTTTTGAAGTGAGCTATGATATAAATGGTGTTAAAGGTGCAACTCAAAAAATTAATGGCACATCAGCAACAATTAATGGAATCGTACCAGGTAAAACAGTAAAAATTACAATTATCGCAACAAATGGTCAAACAAAGAGTGCCCCAGTTACTGTTACAGTCGATTTAACAACGACTAAAGATGAAACTACCCCACCAGCTGATAATAACGGTGATGGTAATGGTACAGATAACGGCAATGGCACAGACAATGGAAATGGTACGGATAACGGAAATGGTACTGGTAACGGAGATGGCTCTGGTAACGGAAACGGTACTGGTAACGGGAATGGTACTGGTAACGGAAACGGTACTGGTAACGGGAATGGTAACGGGAATGGTACTGGTAACGGAAACGGGAATGGTACTGGTAACGGAAATGGCTCTGGTACTGGCACTGGTAACGGAGATGGCTCTGGTACTGGCACCGGTAACGGAAATGGCTCTGGTACTGGCACTGGTAACGGAGATGGTACTGGTACTGGTAACGGAGATGGTACTGGAACGGGTGGTAATGGTGATGGAAGTACAAATCCAACAACACCTCCGACAACTCCGGACCCAAATAAACCATCAAAACCAGGTTCGAATCAGACTTCATTTAATACCGATTCATATTCTAATAATCGATTTAATAAGTTGGAACGTAATATTATTGCATAAAATAAAAAGAAATCTCCTCTATTTGAGGAGGTTTTTTCGTAGTTTAAAATAGATAAAAGTCAGTATTTAAGATCCTACTAAGCAATCTATTTTGATGAAGTTATTTATTTGTTTTCATAAATTTTTTGTGGAATACCAACAAACTATAATAATGGCTATTTTTGATAGCGAAGCACTTTTTTCAACAGCATAAAGAAACCTCCTCATTTTGAGGAGGTGATTTTTTTCTTATAATAAAGTTTTTCTAATTCCGTATACAACCCTGATAGTTGTATAAATGAGTGATAGTGATCTGGCTGATTTACAACAAAACTAATACGCTCATTGAGATTGATCGGCTTAACTGCAAGCTTTTCCAACTCAAGTAATATATTATTTAAGTTAGATAGGATTTGACCATTAATCCAAGTAAGAATTGAAATAAAATTTGCTAATCCCCTAACCATTGGCTCATATGCTAATTTACGATTTCGCTCTTTAAAGTAGTTAGATATATAGACAGATTCCGTTTTCCACTCTTCAAACATTTCCTTTATAATCTCATCGCTTTCGAATGGTTTAAAACTATTCGTACCAAGTACGTGCTGACTTTCATAAAAAAATGGTATATTACTAATTCTAATTTCATCATTGATCATCTGGTTATTTGTATGTTCACGATAAAATGGTGCAACATTAAAATCCTTATGAATATTATTTGACATTTTCTTTTTTCACCTTCATCCGTTTTTTTCCTTCTCTACACATTTCTAGTAACGGACACACTTCACAACTCGGTCTTTGCGCCTTGCAATGATATCTTCCAAAAAATATTAATCGATGATGCGTTACTCCCCAATCATCAATTGGTACTTTCTTCATTAGTGTTTCTTCCACTTCAAGAACTGAATCTTTCCAACGACAAATTGCTAGTCTTTTAGAAACCCTCTCTACATGAGTATCTACAGCAATTGCTGGTATATTAAATGCGACAGACATTACTACATTAGCAGTCTTTCTACCGACACCAGGCAATTTCACTAGTTCTTCTCTTGTACGTGGCACTTCTCCATTAAAATCATTAATAATCATTTCACTTAATTTCTGAATATTTTTTGCTTTATTTCTGAAAAGACCTATTGAACGAATGTCGTTTTGAAGTTCTTCTAATGGAACTTTTAAATAGTCCTCGGGTTCTTTATACTTTTCAAAAAGATTTTTTGTCACTTTATTTACTAAAACATCAGTACATTGCGCAGATAAAGCTACCGCTACTACTAATTCAAAAGGATTTTTATGATTTAATTCACAATGTGCATCAGGGAACATATCACCTATTATTTTAAGAGCTTCACCTATTTGTTGTTTATTTATCATTTCAAAACACTCCTTACTAAACAAAAGCGAGGAACAAGTCCTCGCTTTACTTTTCAAGCCAATTATAAAAAGGAATTGATCCTGTATACTTTGTTTCGTTTTGTGGTTCTCTTGTTTCTTTTTTTCTAAAATGCTTGCTATAGTTAATTGCTTGTTCTACTTGTTTTATTCCATTTTTCTTCCACTCAAATAAAATACGATCTATATAACGAAAATTTAACTTTCCACTAATAACAGCTTCTTTTAATGCGGTTTTTATTAATTTTTCATTATGATCATCTTGGTCCATCCACATTGTTAACGTTTCAATTTCAAACGGAGATAAAAGTCTACCAAATTCTTTTTCGAACACTGAATAAATTGATTCCTCAGCTTGTTCAATAATTGAAGGGAAGGTAGGCGCTTCTGTTGGTTGTTGATCGTTCTTCTCATTATGGTTAATTAACTTTAACCATAATGGTGCAAGTGAATATGCTTCACATCGTAAATTGTGATCGTCAATTTCTTCGGTTATTTCTAATAGACCTTTTTTAAGAAGTTCGCGTATAACTTCCATACATTTTTGTTCATTTATTGACATAATCTGTGCTAATTGAGTAGGTGTTGGAAACGTATGACCCTGCTGCTGAAATGAGTAAAGCTGTAGAATCATGACAAGTTCTTCTTCACTAATGCCAAAAGAAGAATAACTACTAAGAAGTATATTTGGAATACTTATATTTCCAAGTTGTATCCAGTTTAAAATGCTATTATTATTCACTTCGAACACCTCTAGCATAGTATAGCATGATTACATGAAATAAACAGTAAAAGAAGCTTACCAAATAAAAATAAATAGAGGCGTGCTTATCACACCTCTATTTTAGTATAACTATTTATTAATTTAAAAACCATCTAATAAATTAATTAATTATGGATAGTCTGTTTATAAATTGTGTAAATGCATTACACTTTCAACACTTATTTATAGCAGAGTCCATGTTCTTCACAACATAATCATTTTCACCGATCAGTTGTTTAGTCAAAATGGATTTATCGTCGAACAATTTAAAGTTTAGCTTGGGATACTTGCTTTCATAAACTGCTCAATTCGATCTAATGCTTTATCCAACTGCTCTTGTGATGTTGCATATGATAAGCGAATATTATCAGGTGAACCGAATCCAGAACCAGGAATTACAGCAACATTAGCTTTTTGAAGTAACTCTGTTGAGAACTCATCTACATTCTGATAACCAGCCATTTTAGCAGCTTCAGTCACATTTGGGAATAAATAAAATGCACCGCTAGGTTTAACGCAGCTAAATCCAGGTATTGAAACTAAGCGTTCAAAAGTTTTATTTAAACGATCTTCAAATGCTACTCTCATTTCTTCAACTGGTCCATCACCTAATTCATATGCTTTAATCGTTGCGATTTGTGCCATGGTAGTAGGATTTGAAGTTGAGTGACTAGCTAGATTTGTCATTGCGTCGATTATTTCTTTATTACCTACAGCATACCCAATTCTCCATCCCGTCATTGAGTGGGATTTTGATACACCATTGATAATGATCGTTTGCTCTTTAAGTTCAGGGCTTAATGAAGCAATTGAAACATGCTTTACACCATCATATACTAATTTTTCATAGATCTCATCGGAAACGATTAAAATATCATGTTTTAAACAAATATCTCCAATTGCTTTTAACTCTTGCTCAGAATAAATCATACCAGTAGGATTACTTGGTGAATTTATAATGATCGCTTTTGTTTTTTCAGTAATTGCAGCTTCAATTTGTTCAGGTGTTACTTTAAATTGTTGGTGCTCGTATCCTTCAATAAATACTGGCACACCCTCTGCTAATATTACTTGCTCAGGATAACTTACCCAGTATGGAGTCGGAATAATTACTTCATGTCCAGGATCTAAAATCGCTTGGAAAAGTGTGTAAAGTGCGTGTTTAGCACCATTTGTAACGACAACTTCTCCAGGAGAATAGGTTAATCCTTGATCATTTAATAATTTATCACAAATTGCTTTTCTTAAAGCCGGTAAGCCGTTTGAAGGAGTATATTTTGTTTGACCCTTAAGCATTGCTGAATAAGCTTCTTCAATAATTTCAATAGGTGTATTAAAATCAGGTTCACCTGCACCTAAACCGATTACATCAATTCCTTGGTCTTTCATCTCTTTTGCTTTTGCTGTAATAGCTAATGTTGTAGATGGTGTTAGTGCACTTACTCTTTTTGCTAGTTTCATCTTCTTACGTTCCCCCTAAATACTATAACGTTTTAAAAGCTCTCCATTTTCGAAAGCAGCGTAATAAAAATTATATCGGCCGTTTTGGTCTATATATACTACTTCCCAAAGTGGTATTTTGTTCTCTATTCCTAACTTTACTTTATGTATTTTTTTTGGGCTTCTCTCATTGACCACTTTGTCAATGATTTGTTTTTGGGTCAATCCTTCACTTTTCTTTCGTGTAATAACATTTCCATCCTGTATCCAAGCTATCATTTCATTATTTGCATTGTCTTTGCCGCTCACAACAATCGCCTGTTCTTTTCCGTGGTAATAATCGGAATGTTGCACAGTTTTTAAATATCCTTGTTTTACCACAAGCTCTTCGGCATTTTTTTTATCATCGTTTACCTTAGAGGTCGCTGATTGATATGTAGAAACTAAAAATAATGATAGTAAAATGATGCTTAATCCAAGGATGACTAACCATTTTTTCATATATACCTCATTTATGTTCTATAAATTGTAAATACTGCATATTCTTGATTTTCTTTATCTAATGCTAGTCCAAACATAAGATCTTTTTCTTTTAAAGTACGATTTAAACTATCAACAATTTTGTATAAATCCTTCGTGTATTCGATTTTAGTTGTTGATAATACTTCAATATTTGAATTCATGTTGCTCCTCCTAAAAATGTATTATGAAATACATTACAATTTATGTCATTATACCATACGTCTAGCCCGAATCCCCTATTATTCTCATGCTAAATGTTGAAAACTTTTAAAAATCTTTTAATAATTCATCGATTGTATTAATTCTTATTTTGTTATTTGGTATTAACTTTAAAAATTCAGATCCGTAATTTGTATTTATTATTCGATTATCTAAAACAAATAATGAACCTTGATCTTTTTCATTTCGAATTAGACGGCCATAACCTTGTCTAAACTTAAATACCGCTAACGGTAAAGCTAAACTTGAGAAAGAGTTTTCTCCAGATTTTTTTAGTAAATTTGATTTAGCAATAAACATAGGCTTTTCAGGGTTTGTAAACGGTAATCGTACAATGATTAAACAATCTAATTCTTCATTAGGTAGGTCAATTCCTTCCCAAAAAGTATTTGTCCCCAACAAAATTGTTTGTTTAGATTGTAAAAACTGTTTTATTAACTTTTGTTTTCCTCCAGGAGAGAAACCTTGAGCTAAAACGGACGAATTCAAATATTCTAAATCATGCATTAAATGATCATATGTTTGTTTTAATAAATCAAAGGCTGTAAATAAAACTAATGTTCTTCCTTTTACTTGATTAACAATTTTACGAATAGTATTTGATGTTTGCAATGCATAATCTTCTTGTGAAATCTCTTTTATTCCCATTAAATCATTTGGAATATAGACTTTCATTCCTTGTGCAAAATCATTTGGAACTGGATAAATTTTTTCGATTACATTGTTTTTTTCAATTCCTAATGATGACTTTATAAATGCGAATGATTCATCAATCGACATCGTAGCAGAAGTGAGAACTATTGATTCTCTTCCTTCAATTAAAAATTGTTTTATTAAATCAGCATTATCTACTTTCTCACTATAAAGCATTGTTGTGTGAAATGAACCTTTTGCTTCAGTTTCCATCCAGCATATATACTGTTCATTTTGATCGAACAATATTTCATAAAGACCGTTTTTCATGCCTCTTAATTGTTCAAAAATCATTTTGAATTCCGAAATGATTGAACGATGATATGCCGAACCATTCGTCGCATCAATTAGCTCTAAATACTGCTCACAACCCGTAAACAAAGTATTATTTGCATGAATTAATCGATTAGCACATTCTTGAATAACCTTCCAATTTTGGCTTGATGTATTCTTTTTGCTAAGTGTGATCGATTGTCTGATATTTTCTTTATCGAGTTCATTTTGTTTCGTTAAAATAAAATCTCGTAATAATCTAAAAAGCTCATCTGATTCATACTTAATTTCTTTTACTAAATGATCAACTTTTTTCCACCATGTTTCCCTATTAGATATACCTTCATCTATTTTGTATAAACGGTGAACAATCTCATTACTATCAGTTGTACTTAATCGACTCAAATATTGATAATATTTTAAACAAGAAAACGTGGTACCAAAGGTTTTTGAAGCGGTCTCTTCAAGAGCATGTGCTTCATCAATAACAAATGTTTTAACTGAATTAATTAAATGGTCTTTATTTTTTAATGTCGACAATAAATAAGCGTGATTCGTAATAATTAAATCGGCTAACATTAGTTGATTTTTTGCCCTTTGATAAAAACATTTATGAAACCATGGATTTGCTCTTTTATTTTCACTTTCATCATTACAACATACCCGGTCCCATAAATGCAGGCCTCCTGATGGAAGTGATAATTCATCTAATTCCCCATGTTCAGTTTCTGTTAACCATACTGTGATCATTGCTTTTGATAAAATGCTATCGTAATTATCATCAAATTGTTCTCCAACAACATATTCAAATTTTTGGAGACATAGATAATTTCTTTTACTTTGAATCGATGCAATTTTCAACTGAAATGGTATGATTTTTCCAAGAGTTTTTACATGTTTTTTCAATAGCTGTTTCTGTAATGCAATTGTACTAGTGCTGATTACAACTTGTTTTCCATTTTGTTTTGAAAAAAATGCTGATGGAATTAAATACCCTAGTGTCTTACCTACACCTGTGCCAGCTTCAGCCAGGATGATATTTTTATGTTGAAAAGCATTGAATAGATCATGCATATAATCATATTGTTCTTTTCTTTTCGTAAAATTGGGGATTTCCACAGCCATTTGATCGGCAAGCTCTCGTTTAAGATGTTCATCAAAATCTACGAAATCTTCTTCCTCTTGTGGCAAACTAAAGTTTCTTTTTTTAATCGCAATTCTTCTAAATTCTTCAAACTGACTCGCTTCTTTTGAAATTGCTTCAGATTTTCTTTGAAGTAGATCGGATATATAGTATGTAATGTCACTTTTAAAGCTATTACTAAGTTTTTCTAAAATTTTTAGAGAAGCATAAGGTAAGCTTTCTAGTTTTTTTAATAAAATGGTTAATAATTCAGCTGTAACCTCAGCATCACTATCGGCTTGATGAGGATTTTCGTGTTGAATATTAAATACTTTCGCTAAATCAGATAATTTATAACTAGTTAATGTAGGAAACAAAATTCTCGTTAACTCTACTGTGTCTAGAGCTAATGGTGAAATTTTTGGTAATCCAATTCGCTCGAATTCTTTTTGTAAAAAAGTTAAGTCAAAATGAACATTGTGGGCAACGAAATAGGCATCTTGAAACATTGGATATAGTTCATCAGCGATTTGCTCAAATTGAGGTGCATGTTGAACCATTTCATCAGATATCCCCGTTAATTCTGAAATAAATGCTGGGATGGCCATATTTGGTTTAATAAAACTCGAAAATTGTTCTATAACTTCTCCACTTTCTAATAAAAAGGCTGCAATTTGAATAATTCGATCTTGACCTCTATTATTATTTCCAGTTGTTTCTAGGTCAACGACCACAAACTTATTCATATGTTGCCACCTCCAAGTTCTCTGTATATGATTATTTTGTATAAAATGGATTAAACAATACAAATAACAAAAAAATCCCCTAAAGAAGGGGATTCTAAAACTGCCTGCCAGACGCTTGCTTTCAATCAGTCTGGAAATCAATTTTTTTAGACTTTCGTCTACACACCCTAAAGAAGGGGATTCCAGACTAAACGTTTTTGTAAACTATGTTCATCTTCAAGCTTTACTAAAGCCTAAAAAATCTAGTCGAAAGGCCCCGTTTTTTTATTACTTAATTGTCCCAGCGATTTCTTTACCAATCATTTCGACAATCTCATTTGTATCATTTAAAAATGCAATTTTTGGTTCATGTTGAGCAAGCTTCTCCTCTTCAACTTGACCATAAGCAATAATGATTACTTTATCGCCCTCTTGGACTAATCGTGCCGCAGCTCCGTTAAGGCAAATTATACCACTTCCACGTCTCCCTGGAATTACGTATGTCTCAAGACGAGCACCGTTATTATTATTTACAATTTGTACTTTTTCATTTTCAAGTATATCGACAGCATCCATTAAATCTTGGTCAATCGTAATACTACCAACATAATTTAAATTTGCTTCTGTTACAGTTGCTCTATGAAGCTTTGCTCTCATCATCGTGCGAATCATGTCATTTCCCCCTAGTTGTTCTAGCTAAATAGAAACAATAATATTATCGATTAGACGAGCATTTGTAAACTTCACTGCTAATGCAATAATAATTTTTCCATTTATTTTATTTATCGTTTCTAATTCTGGATAAGAATAAATACTTACATAATCTACTTCTCCAGATGTTTCTTTTTGTATTGTAGTAATAATACTTTGTTTCAGTTGTTCAGGATCTAATTTCCCATTATTTATATCCTCAACTGCTTTTTGTAGACTTTTATATAAAGATGGTGCTTCTTTTCTTTCATTTTCTGATAAATATACATTTCTTGAACTTTTAGCTAATCCATCTTCTTCCCTAATAGTTGGAACAGGATTAATTTTAACAGGTATATTAAAATCTTCAACTAGTCCCTCAATTACAGCGACCTGTTGAGCATCTTTTAATCCAAAATAAGCTTGGTCTGGTTGCACAATATTCAATAATTTTGATACAACTAATGCAACGCCATCAAAATGTCCAGGC
The DNA here is from genome assembly GCF_002556365.1 of Bacillus sp. AFS002410. Taxonomy (NCBI): domain Bacteria; kingdom Bacillati; phylum Bacillota; class Bacilli; order Caryophanales; family Bacillaceae; genus Bacillus; species Bacillus sp. AFS002410. Next base: position 178,433 of record NZ_NUEU01000082.1, on the reverse strand, counting down.
CTTTTTTCACCACAAAGAACATCTACTCGCTTTGTAACTTTCAATGTTGATTTTAAATCATTTGGATACATTTCTTCAACTGTTGGATAAAAGAGGCAATCTACTCCAGCATTTAGTGCAATTTTTTCATCTCGTTCAAAGTCTCTCGGGTATCGATCAAAATCTTCATTTGGACCAAATTGAGTAGGATTAACAAAAATACTCAAAACAACGATATCATTATTTTTTCTAGCTTCTTCTAATAATGAAACATGGCCCTCATGTAAAAATCCCATTGTCGGTACAAATCCAATCGATTTTTCACCTTTTCTGAGACTTTTAAGTTCATTTCTTAAATCTTTTATTGTGTTAAACACTTTCATTGCGAACTTCCCCCGTATAATGCCTTTAACTGTTCTTCTTTCATTGTAAACGAATGTTTCGTATCTGGAAATTGTCTAGATTTAACTTCTTGTACATAAGATGCAATTGCATTTTCAATTGTCTCAGATACATTTGCATATTGTTTTACAAATTTCGCCACGCGACCGACACCATATGTTATTAAATCATGATAAACAAGTACTTGGCCATCAGTATCAACGCCAGCTCCAATTCCTATTGTCGGGATTGAAAGGTCCTTAGTGATATCCTTTGCAATTTGCTTAGGAACACATTCAAGTACGATTGCAAATGCTCCTGCTTCTTCACATTTCTTTGCGTCATTAAATAATTTCATCGCACTTTCGGAATCACGAGCTTGAACTTTGTACCCTCCTAGTACACCAACTGATTGAGGAGTTAATCCTAAGTGAGCTACAACTGGTACACCTGCGATCGTTAAAGCTTTGATTACTTCTAATACATTATCATCTGCACCTTCAAGCTTTACAGCGTGTGCATCTCCTTCTTGCATTATGCGACAAGCACTGCGCAAGGCCTCTTCTTTTGAGAAGTGGTATGACATGAACGGCATATCAGTAACGATAAATGTATTTTTCGCCCCTCTTTTAACAGCTTTTGAATGATGAATCATGTCATTAACAGTCACTTTTATTGTCGAATCATACCCAAGGACAACATTTCCAAGTGAGTCACCGACTAAGATCATATCTACTTCGCTTGCCTCAGATAACAATGCTGAAGGATAATCGTAAGCTGTAATCATCACGATTGGTTCATTATTCTCTTTCATTTTCAAAAAATCTTTTGTTGTTTTCATCTTTTTTCCTCCTTTTAAATGAAGAGGAAATGGGGGCTACAATAAAAAACCTTTGCTCAAAAAGAGAACAAAGGAAAATTGTAAACCAGCTCATTCCTCTGTCCCAGTCCTTATAGGATCAAGGCAGAACACATTTTTAAATTAGATTTTTTAAGGCTTGGTGTAGTTCTTCTTAGGATACTAAAGTTTGTTTGACCCTATTCAGATACCACCCATGAAGAGTCAAAAGAAATAACCATGACCCTCCCCATACAGTTTATAGTAAGAATACCAATTTAGTAAAGAAAAAACTTGGTATTATTTACAAATAAAATTGGGACAAATTTTTGTATACAAATAACTCTCTTCCTAGGGCGAAAGAGAGTTGTATAAACATTGTTAAATTTTATCAATTATTTATTAATTGATATATCTGCTGAATAAATTGTATGAACATTTCCTAAATGATCTTCAATTAGTAATTGACCTTCATCCGTAATACCAATGGCTTTACCGACGATTTCCTCATTTAAAGTAGTTGCTTTGATTTGTTTCCCTAGTGAAATCGCATAGCTTTCCCATAAAAGTTTAATCGGTTTAAATCCTTTTTCCAAAAATATTTCATAGAACTTCTCAAATTCAGATAAAATGACTTGAATTAAATTTGCTCGCATATAGGTTTGTCCTTTTTCAATGCGTAAGGATGTTGCGATATCCGATAGTTCTAAAGGGTAATCTTCTTCAACTTGATTGACATTGATCCCTATACCGATCACGACACTTTTAATGCAATCAGCATCCCCTTGCATTTCGGTTAAGATCCCACAAACCTTTTTATTATTAATTAGAATATCATTTGGCCATTTTATATTAGGATGTAACCCAGTCACTTTTTCAATTGCTGAGGCAATAACGACAGCAGTTAATAATGTTAATTGCGGTGCTACCCTTGGTGAAATAGCTGGCCTTAAAATAACACTCATAGCAATTGCTTTTCCATCTGAAGTTAACCAGTTTCGCTGCAATCTTCCACGACCTAATAATTGACGTTCAGCTAAAACAATCGTACCTTCTGGTGCATCATTTAAAACCAATTCGTTTGCGATCGTTTGAGTAGAATTTGTTTCTTCATGATAGACTACGTTTCGTCCAAACTTTTTCGTTTCTAAACCAAGTTGAATATCAGTTGAAGTCAATCGATCTGATTTTCCTGTTATCTTATAACCGACCTTCCTTACCGCTTCGACTTCTATTCCCTCTTCCTGTAGCTCTTTCATGTATTTCCATATTGCAGTACGTGAAATTCCTAATTCATCACTCAAAAACTGTCCTGATAAATATTCATTACTATTTTCTGTAAATAACTGTAAAATTCTTTCTTTTACTTTTGAAGCCAATTTCCAAACCACTCCTTAACAGCAAGTTGGTTATTCTCAAGCTGATTCTCAACAATAAGATATTCTATTTCGCTTATTACTTCTTTCAACCACGGTCCGCCTTTTATTTGTGACCATTCTAATAAATCATTACCTGTAAAGCTCAAATCGGACTTTGAATAAATCGGTAATTTATTATATAGATTCTTTAAATGTTTGTCATCTAGTTCATTTGCATTCAAGTGGTCTAAAACTAATTGTAAACGCTCATATTTTATTGCATCCGTTAATCCAACTTGATATAACTTTGTATTGCTCCATTCAATTTTCGTTTCAATTAGCAGATCATAAATGTTTAATATTTGTTTAATTCGACCATTGGACATCTTCCAACTTCGTAAAATCTTTTCAGGATTTTCAAAATTGCATTTATATAAAATTAAAGCCCAAAATTCTTCGACATCTTTTAAAGATTGGATTGGAAGTTCTAATAGTTCTAAAAATTGAGTAGTGCAATATTGAAAACTTGGAAGATGATTTAATAACTTAGTTTTTATTAAAAGTTCGATTGCTTTTTTAGGTGACTTTCCTAGCAACATTTTTTCTATTTCAACTGAAATTCTTTCAATTGCAATATTTTCAATTAATTCTTTATTTGAATGAATAGCATTAAACGTTTCATCATTTAAATGAAAATCTAATTGACTTACAAAACGAATGCCTCTTAACATTCGAAGAGCATCTTCTTGGAATCTTTCTTTAGCATCCCCGACACAACGTATTAAGCCATCGTTTATATCATTTGCACCATTGAAAGGATCGATTATGTCGTTATTCGATGTCATCGCGATTGCATTCATTGTAAAATCTCTTCGTTTTAAATCTTCTTCAATCGATTTTACAAATGTCACTTCAGAAGGTCTTCGATAATCATGATAAGTAGATTCAGTTCTGAATGTTGTAATCTCATATTGTTCACCATTATGAATCACTAAAACCGTCCCATGCTGTAGCCCTGTCGGAACAGTTTTTGGAAATATGGACATAACTTCTTCTGGTAAGGCAGAAGTAGCGATATCAATATCCCCTATATTTCTTTGAATTATTTTATCTCTTACACAACCCCCGACAAAATAAGCTTCAAAACCATTTTTTATTAGTTTCTCTAATATTGGCTTTGCTTTTTCGAATAGTTCCATATTAAATCATTCCTACTAGCTCATTATAAATAGATAAATATTGTGATACGATTTGATTTGAGTGAAATCTTTCTTTCACAATTTCAACTGCGCGTTTTGAAATTTGTTTATATAACTTTTCATCTTGTAATAAATTAAGTGTATAATATGCGATTTGATCAATATCTCCAAGTTCACAAATATAACCGTTTTCACCGTGTTCAATTACTTCGGGTATTCCACCAACTCGAGTTCCGATACATGGTACACCACAAGCCATAGCCTCTAATAATACTAAACCAAAGCTTTCTTTTGATGAAAGGAGAAGTTTTATGTCACTCATTGAAAGCAATTCTTCAACATTTTCTTGTTTACCTAGGAATAAAACATCCTTTTCAATGCCAAGCTCTCTAACTAATTTACATAAGCTAGATATTTCTGGACCGTCACCTACTAATAGTAACTTGGAAGGAATTTCTTTTCGAACTTTGTTAAATACATCAACAACATCTTTTGTTCGTTTTACTTGTCGGAAATTAGATATATGTATGATTACTTTCTCATGTTCTTGAATTCCGTATTCAGCTTTTAAAGCTCGACAATTTCTTTTATAGTACACTCTTTCATCAATAAAATTATATACTGTTTGTATTTCTTTATCAGGATTCACTAATTCCTTTGTTTGACTTATTAAATCATTCGATACAGCTGTTACGACATCGGATTTTTCAATACCAAATTTAATTAACTCTGTTAAAGAGGAGTCATAGCCTAGAACGGTTATGTCAGTACCATGTAATGTCGTTACAATTTTAATATCATGATGAATCATTTGTTTTGCTAGAACAGCACATATTGCATGCGGAATCGCGTAATGTACATGTAAAATATCTAATTTTTCACGGTTTGCAACTTCAGCCATTTTACTCGCCAAAGCTAAATCATATGGTGGGTATTGAAAAACTGAATATTGATTTACTTCAACTGCATGATAATAAATATTAGGATACACTTTATTTAAACGAAACGGCATACTTGATGAAATAAAATGAATTTCATGTCCTAGTTCTGCTAATAACTTACCTAGCTCAGTCGCGATGACGCCAGAACCACCTACAGTAGGATAACATGTGATCCCAATTTTTAACTTCATTTTATCTCTCCTAAACTTCTTCATTTCTTTTTAAACTAACCAATCTGCATTTAATAGAATTGGTTTCTTACTTAGAAAACCTTCTCCATATGGAATGCCTACTTCTTTACCAAAAATTTTTTCTCTTGCAATAACACTATTTACATAGTCGTTTGTTAGTGGTGTTACTACACCATCTGGACCTTGCGTAAATTGACTTTCATACGCTTCAAGTGCTGCTTTTTTTATTTCAATTGTTTCGGAAACATCAACAATGAAATTCGGACGATGGAAACCATTGATCATATATTGGAAAACGTGTTTAACCTTATGAGCATCATGATTCGTATTTACATTAAATTTTCTAATGCCTGAAGAAAAAACCGCTTCTTCGATAATTTTTGTACAATTTCCATGATCAGGATGTCGATCCACTTCATATGGAGAAAATACAATACTAGGTTTTGTCATTCGTATTAATGCAACTACTTGTTTTATTGCCTCTTCTGACAAGTATAGCCCACGGTCAGGCAATGATAAATTAAAACGCTTTGAAACTCCTAAAATTTTGTCGGCTGCTTCAGCTTCTTTCCTTCTAATGAACGTATCACCATTTGATGAAAGCTCCGCCTCTGTTAAATCACAAATAGCAACCTTATACCCTAGTTTAGTAAATTTAGCAATCGTACCTGCCATTCCGATCTCAACATCGTCGGGATGTGCTCCAAATGCTAGTACATCAAAATATTCCACATTTCTCACTCTCTTTCAAACTAACTAAAAATTTTATGACTGCCTTAGCAGTTTGAATATGCGTAGCAACCGGGACATGAATATTTCACATAAATAATAAATACAATTTACATTCGAGTTCATGTGATTGTTTATTCATTTTACGAAAGTCCCGTTGCCACTATCATCTCTTTAGTCCATGATATTTTCTAAGCCGTATACTAGTTCTGAAAGTTTCATTACCTCTTCAACCGCTACCTTTACTCCAGACATAAAGGAAGCTCGATTCATTGAATCATGACGGATTGTTAATAGTTGGCCATCGCCACCAAATAATACTTGTTGATGTGCAACAAGACCAGGCAATCTAACACTATGTACTCTCATACCATTCATTTCGGCACCTCTAGCGCCAGTCTCTGTTTCAACTTCATTAGGATGGCCTTGTACTTTAGCCTCTCGAACTTCTTCAATCATTTGAACTGTTTTTAAAGCTGTACCTGAAGGAGCATCTAATTTTTGGTCATGATGTAGCTCAATAATTTCGATATCTTTGAAATATTTAGCTGCCATTGCTGAAAACTTCATCATTAAGATTGCACCAATCGCAAAATTAGGCGCGATAATACAACCTAGCTCTTTATTAGAAGCTAATTCTTTTAAATCTTCTAGTTCTTCTTTTGTAAATCCAGTTGTACCGATTACAGGTCGAATTCCATTTTTCAAAGCTAAAAATGCATGCTTTTTACCGATTTCAGGTGTAGTTAAATCGACAAGTACATCAAAACTTTCATTTTCGATACATTCCTCTAAGGTTTCATATATTTTAGCTTCACCTTTAAACCCTGGGTTAATCTTTTGAATTTGTTCTCCACCTAATTTATAATCAACTGCTGCAACCAGGTGAAAATGCTCAGTTCGATCAATTAATTGTAATGCTTCAGTTCCCATTTTCCCTCTCGGTCCAGCTAATACCACTCTAATTAATTTCTCCATTTTATTCTTCCTTTCTCGTCCAACGATCTTTATCTCTTGTATTAAATTTTTTCATAACAATATCATGCGCGTCTACTAAATCAATATTTAAACTATTTGCTAAACAAATCATAACAAATAATACATCACCTAGCTCTTCTTCAATTAGTTTTTCTTTTTCAGTGCTCTTCTTTGGCTTTTCACCATATGTATGATTTATTTCTCTAGCTAGTTCTCCCATTTCCTCAGTTAACCTAGCCATCATTGCTAAAGGACTAAAATATCCTTCCTTAAATTGGCCTATGTATGTATCTACTTCTTTTTGCATTTCTTTCATCGTTTTTTCGTGCATACTATTATCAACTCCTCAATTAAATCTTATCGAAATGACCACTTTTTGACAAATTATATATTATTTTACTTGAAAAAAATACAAGATATGATAAAAATAAGAGTTTAGGGTGATTTTAACAGTATGGAGGAAGTATATGTTTTTTAAATTAAAGTTACGCAATATCTTTTTTATTATTTTAGGTTCTGCAATTTTTTCTTTTGGAATTATGAATATTAATATTCCAAACAATCTAGCTGAAGGGGGCTTTACGGGAATAAATTTAATTCTTTTAGCTGAATTAAATATCCCAGTTTGGATTTCAAATCTGGCCTTAAATATTCCATTATTTTTTATTGGATGGAGATTACTTGGTACAGTAACGATGCTTTATACAATTATTGGAACAGTTGCAGTATCATTTTTCTTAAAACTATTTGAGAAATTTACTTTCAATATAGATGTTCACGGCGATTTAATGTTAGCTTCATTATTTGCAGGTGTATTTATTGGGATCGGATTAGGAATTATCTTTAGATTTGGTGGTACTACTGGTGGAGTTGATATCATTGCTCGATTAGTCTATAAATACAAAGGTATAAACATGGGTAAAACGATGTTTATATTTGACTTTGTAGTTATTACACTTTCTCTTTTAACTTATTTAAAAGCATATGAAGCAATGTATACTTTAGTTGCAGTTTTTGTCGGAGCAAGAATTATCGACTTTATGCAAGAAGGTGCATACGCTGCACGTGGAGCAAATATTATTTCTGAGAAAAATGATTTAATTGCTGCCCGAATTATGAAGGAAATGGAACGTGGAGCAACTTATTTAAAAGCAACAGGAACATTTACTGGAGAAAGTAAAGACGTTCTATTTTGTGTAGTACCAAAAAATGAATTAGTTCATTTAAAAAATATCATTCAAGATATTGATCCTCATGCTTTTGTGGCTGTAACTGAAGTTCACGATGTACTTGGTGAAGGATTTACATTAGATGAAAATAAAGTTCCATTACATCCGTAATTATTAATTCAATCAAAAAGAGGTTCAGGCTTAGCGCCAGAACCTCTTTTTATTTTTATGCTTTTAATCATCACTACGTGTCATACCAGTATAAATCAAAATTAATCTTAATAATTCTGCGACTGCTACAGCAGCTGCTGCAACATATGTCAATGCGGCTGCATTTAAAACACGTTTTGCATAAACATGCTCATTCGAATTAATGATCCCCAATGTTGTAACCTGTTTTAAAGCTCTACTTGAGGCATCAAATTCAACAGGTAGTGTAACAATTTGGAATAGTACACCTAGTGCTAATAAAACGATACCTATTAATAGTGCACCTGATAGACGAGAAAACATACCAATTAATATAAATACATATGAAAAATTGGAACTGAAATTCGCAACAGGTACTAATGAATGACGGAATCTTAAAAAACTATAATCATTTGCATCTTGAATTGCATGTCCTACTTCATGAGCAGCGACAGCCGTACCTGCAACTGAATAGCCATGATAATTTTCAGATGATAATCTAACTACTTTAGCACGCGGATCATAATGATCGGATAAATATCCACGAGTTTCTTCAACTGCAACATTGTAAAGTCCGTTTTCATTTAAAATTTTTCTAGCTACTTCTGCACCTGTTAAATGTGATGTAGAACCAACTTGCGAATACTTTTTAAATGTCGATTTAACTCTCATTTGAGCATATAACGGCACAATCAACAAAATTAAAAAGTAAATTAAGTAACTCATTGTAATTCCTCCAAGGAGTGAGATTTTACGATATTGTATATACTTTTAGAGAAATTTGTCAATCATTATGTTCTCTTCGTTTTTTATTCTTATTTCGATCACCTATATATTTTCTCCATCCAACGTAACTTAATGTCCCTACAATAATTACCCCTGTTGTAAAAATTGTCCAAATCGAAACTGGTGGAATAATTGAATTCCCTTGTTCAAAAATGAATAATAATTCACTTTGGGTCTCATCTAATTTTTGTTGAAAAGCAGGTAATGATTTTTGATTAATTCGATAGTCATCTAAAAAAGAAACAAGGGAGTTAATTTTTTTCACTTCATCATAAGGCAAATCCATTATAAGACTAGGATAGATTATTTCAAATTGATTCAAAAACTGGTTTAATTGCGTTTCATATGCTTCAGTATTCCCACGCTTATAAGCTGAATCCATATTTTCTAATGGTGTCATTACTGACTTTTTCATTTCTTTCCACATTGGTTGCATTGTCGTTTCAGAAGCATCAATCAATAATCTTAGTCCTAATACATCAGCAACCTTTTCTTGAGGGTCTGATCCATCGTTTTTTAAAGATACTAGCGCATTTTGAAATGTAACTGCAATTGTTTCTAACTCTTTAGGAGTGAAATCTTTATTTTTTTTAACTGACGCCATATATTTTGACTCTAGTTGCTCCAATAGATTAGCTCCATGAACGTAATCACCATCTTGTACTAAAGAAAGCGATTGTTCAATAAGTGAAGTTTCTTGATCTATTTTAGCGTAGCCTTTTACGGTATTAAATGAAAAGAAAATAAAAAAAACGCTTATCCCTGCAATTAATTTTTTCATCAAACCCCTCCCTCATAACTACTAATAATTATGAGAGAAAGGACAAGATTAGAACCCTTCACATACGAGCTCTTTTTTTAAAAATTAATTGATAATAAGCCAAAAAGATCACTAATATCGTTAACCAAAATGTTATTAATGCAATCCAAATTCTAAAATCAGATAGCATAAAGTATTCAGGCATTGTACCAAAAACATAGTCAAAAATCAGATCTTGTAAAATCCAAATACTTGCAACTACCAACTGCCACTTTTTAACTCTAAATGTCTGTGAATATAAAAGAGCTTGTACAGCCATAGCTCCATGCGAAAAAATTAATAAGTATGCAATCGTATCAAGACCGCCCTTAACGTAGAGAACCATACCATTCATTATAACAGCCCAAATGCCGTATTTTAGCAAGCTTACATATGCAAGTGCCTCAATTAACCCATTTTGCTTATTTAAGATGAATAGCAGCAATACAACGCAAAAAAATAACGAGGCAGTTGGACTATCTGGAACAAATATTTTTAACCAACTAGGAGTATAGGCAAGCTGAGGTATATACCAATAATATCCATAGGCCGTACCTAATACATTTATAATGAATAGGGCAACCATGTTTGGTTTTAGCCGTAGCAGACTATATAAATTCACTATTTCATTTCACTTCACTTTCATTTTGGTTAATCCACAAATTTATAACACACAAAGTTCACAATTTATATGTATCAACACGATTTTAACATGTTATTATTTCAATATACAATTCAACATAAAAAAAGAGTCGAAAATTCGACTCTCTTTTCATTATTCTGATTTACCTGCTTTTGCAACGAATTCAGCTAAAACCTTAAGTTCTGCATCAGTTCCTTTAAATACGCCTTTAGGCATATTTTGACCACCGTTTCTTGCGATATGTGCAATTTGATCAGGTGTTAAGCCAGTATTTTGAAGACTTGGAGCTGCTGCACCACCTTGAAGATTATCTCCGTGGCAAGATACACAAGTATTTTTTTGCAATAGTTTATATCCTGGATCTTCTTTATTTAATTCAACAAAAGTACGAATCTTACCTTGTTCTTTTTGTTTTTTCCAGTCATGGTGAGCTGCTGCTTCCCATGTTAAATAAATTACACCAGATAAAGCTAATAACATAAAACCAGTTGCTAATGGACGTTTTATTGGCTTTCTATGTGGACTACGATCTAAGAACGGAGCTAATAATAAGCCACCAAAAGCAATACCAGGAATTACGAATGCACCAATTACGTTATAGTCACCAGATGCATAGCTATATTTTAAGAATTGATATAAGAACAAGAAATACCAGTCTGGTAATGGCGTATAGCCAGTATCAGTTGGGTCTGCAACCCTCTCAAGTGGAGATGGATGTGCAATTGTTAATGTTAAATATCCAATTAAGAAAACTGCTCCTACCATCCATTCTTTTAATAAGAAGTTTGGCCAGAATGCCTCTGTTTTACCTGGATATTCAGAATAATCTTTTGGAACATTGGGTTTACGACCTTCCATTGCAGGTACACGTGAGTCACCTACAAATTTCATTCCTTTACCGCGATGCATGTTCTCCCTCCTTTATTTCGACACACTTTAGTCATTTTTTACTAAAGCCCCATGCACTGAATCTTATAGTGGACCTGAAATACCTTGCTTACGAATGATCAAGAAATGGGCACCCATAAGAGCAAGTAACGCACCAGGTAAGAAGAATACATGAATTGCGAAGAAACGAGTTAATGTTTGTGCACCGATGATCTCCGGATTACCTGCAATTAACGTTTTTACTTGCTTACCAATAAATGGTGTTTGTTCAGCAATTTGCAGACCTACTTTCGTCGCAAATAACGCTTTCATATCCCAAGGTAATAAATATCCTGTAAAACCTAAACCAAGCATTACGAAGAAAATTAGTACCCCTACAACCCAGTTAAGTTCACGAGGTTTTTTATATGCGCCTTGGAAGAATACACGTAAAGTATGTAAGAACATCATAACGATTACTAAACTTGCACCCCAGTGATGCATACCACGAACAATTTGTCCGTATGCAACGTTGTTTTGTAAGTAATATACTGATTCCCATGCATTTTTTATATCTGGTACATAATACATTGTTAAAAACATTCCAGATAAAATTTGAATTACTGTAACGAAAAATGTTAATCCACCGAAGCAATATACGAATGCTGAAAAATGATGTGCTGGATTAACGTGTTCTGGTACTTCGTGATCAGCGATATCTCTCCAAAGAGGCGTAATTTCTAATCGCTCATCTACCCAGTCGTAAATTTTGTTAAGCACGATTATTTACCCCCTGTATTTGGTTCTAATTTACCAAGATAGAAAGAATCACCTTTCACTTTTACCGCGTAGTTGTCTAGTGGACCAAGCGGTGGTGTACCTTTGATGTTTTTACCATCTTTAATGTAACGTCCCCCATGACATGGACAAACAAACTCGTTTGGAAAATCTTTGTTGTCATTCCAACCAACTGTACAGCCCAAATGCTTACATGTAGGTGATAATGCAACAATTCCTCCAGTTGAATTTTTGTAAACCCATGCAATGTGAGTAGCATCAGATTTAACCCAACCATCAACCTGCTTTACTTTAAAGTCAAAGCGTTTTGGGTCAGTTGTTAAATCTTTTACTAGACCAACTTGCACCATTTCTCCAGCTGCTTCTTTTTGTAAGACTGGGTCAATGGCAAAACGAGCCAATGGCATAAGCATTCCTGCTGCCATGAAACCGCCTACACCTGTTAAAGTGTAGTTTAAAAACTGGCGTCTTGAAACCTTTTCACTCATGAAAATTCCCCCCTCTATCACAAGTACTCCTGTACGGACAACAGCTATAATAATAAAACTAGGACACTTTCATAATATAATAACAAATTTAGAAGGTCAATAATATCCTAATAATAATCATAGTAATAATGTTGTTTTTATTTTTATCCCCATCTTTTAGAAATTAATGCATTAATATGTGATAATTGTTTATCTACTATTACTCTTTGTGATGATTCATCTAAACTATTTATGTTTAAAGTTGGTAACCATATTAACGATTCATCCATTTCAGATTCAAATTGTTTCCAATCAAAATCACATGTCAAATAGAAAACATGCTTAATGCCTTCACCTTTAAACCCTTCATACCAAGCCTTTAATCGGTCTATTTTATTAGATTCTTCAGGCAAATAAGTAAATTCTGGGGAAATCACAACTCTACCTTTATATGTACGTTCAATCTCAGAAGTAAGGATTATTATGTCCTCTCGTTGTTCCGCTAGAGAAATATTTTCTTTTTTCAGAGAAACGGGACAAAGTGGAATAATGATCGTATCGATGTACTCCAAATTTTCTAAAACTTGATTTAATTCATTCGTTGTCCATTTCATCAAAATTACCTCTTTCTATTAAAATAATTTAATTATAATTGTGAAATTTTTGTGAACAAATATCTATTTTCCATTTAACCATACATTACTATTTTAAGAAAGAAAAAAAGCCCTCAAAAATGAGGTCTTTTTCCAGGGAGTTGAAAAAAGAACATGTCTATAATTTAGTAATTTATTTCAAGTCAATGGAAGCTATATGAGGTTGAATTGCACTAATGGATTCTCGCTTCAATGGGGTAAGAATCGTCCTCCTTTGCGCGCCTGTGGGTCTTTAGCCTTCACTTTCCCATAGGAGTCGAGCAATATTCGTTCAAATAACTTCTACAAAATAAAAAAGCATGTAATGAAGAACCTTAATGATCTTTACCAATTGCTATAAATCGTCGCTTATAAACTAAACATTGAATTTGTTCTTCAATCAATTAGCATCATTTTATATTCACTCTGACAAAGATTAAACCAATTAATCCATCTATATTTGTATATACTGTTCATTTCTTTCCCTGGAACTTGTAGTAAGAGGCAGTGATAAGGAAGTAAGTGTCTAGACGGATGGTTAAATCATGTTCTGTGATGTTATCCCTATTCTTTACCATTCCTTCTTTATTTAAAAATGCTTTCCTGTATTCTGAAACAATTAAAAAGCCCCCAAAATTGAGGACTTTTTCGATTTTACATTAAGTTAATGAATTTAGTTGCTTTGTTAATTCTTGGAATAGCTTTTTGTCTTGTTGATCAAGCGCGTCATCGATCATTCTCATTAATCTGTCTTTTTGAAAGTTAATAATTGAATCTGACAATAGTTTTTCAGCAATAACGCGATCTTTTTCGTTACTATTTAAATTTTTTGGTATGTGTGGATTCTCTTCTAAAACTGAAACAAACATCGGGTATTGAAAAGAAGATTTAAAATTGAGCTGGATATAAATATCCTCATCCCTATTAAGTCGAATATCATGAAATGATTTCTCTGCATCCGTCGTCATCACATTTTGTTTATAAAAATGAAATGGAACTTCTTTAACACAGTTTGTCGACATCACTAAACCACGTGGACAATATTTAGACTGTTCTACGAAATGAACCTTTTTCATTAAATAATCATGGCTCATTAGGTAATTTAAAATCCAAACACACTCTCTTTGCTTCAACTGAAAATTACTTAGAAACCATTTTACAAAATCTTTCTTCTCATTCACAGATACAGGGGTTGCCATTATTAAATCCCTCCTCTGTCCTTTAAATTTGTCCCCTTTTCTGAATAAAGAAAACTACAGAATTTCATTTATTCTTTCAAGACGCTCTCTTACTTCTTCTTGTAGATATTCATCATCTACAAGTTTACTGTAAACTTCTCTTGCTTCTTGTAGTAAACCTTCTTCAAACAATAGGTCTCCGTATTCCTTTAAGAAGGAAATTTCCTGGTTAAAGTCATTATATGCTAGACGATATTGTTTTAATGCCAATTCATAATTTTCATTTCCATAATATGCTTTCCCTAAATCCCAATTAAAGTGAGGATCTGAAGCTCCATGCTCAATTGCTAGTTCAATTGTACCAATTATTTCATCGAAATCATCTTCTTCAAAATGGATTCCGACTAATAACTGAACAGCCTCGATTAGGGAAGGGTCATATATTAATGCTTCCTGTAAATGCTTTTTACTTGCTTCTAAATTCTTTAATTTACGAGCTAATTTCGCTGCTGATAAAAGACATTCTACATTCGTTTCATCAACTAGTAATGCCTTCTGTAATATGTCATAACCTTCCTGGATTTGTCCTTCTAGGTCATGGGCTTTACTTAACCATAAGTGTGCAACTAAATACTCAGGATCAAAGAATATGGCCTCTTCAAACACTGGGATACTTGCTGAGTAGCGTTCTGCTTGGAATAAAGTAATTCCATAACCTAATAATGTATGGAAATCTTTTGTTTTCTCAATTCCTTTTTCATAGAATGAGATTGCTTCTTCCCATTCTCCTTCTGCACTTAAACATTCAGCAAGTCTTAAATCTTTATTCACGCCACTTACTTCAATTTCTTCGTTAGCTAATCTTTCATAATACGGTATTGCCTTTTTATAATCGTATTTACTAAAATAATACTCACCTAATGCAAAATCTACTACAGGTTCATTCGGTAAAATTCTTTTTGCTTCAAATAATTTTTGCTCTGCTACTTCATCAAGACCTTGAACTTGATACAGGTCTGCCATTAATAATAGCGATTGAACGTAACACTCACTATCTTCTTTAATTGCTAGTAAGGTTTCTAAAGCTTCATCTTCTAAATCAAGGTCCAATAAAATTTCTGCGTACATTATTTTAAGCTCATCGTCGTCATCATATAGATAAACTAAATCTTCGATAATACTTTTCGCATCTTCAATTAACCCTAAAGATTGAAAGACTAGAGCAGCTTCGTATTTTTCTTCGTCAGTTGCCGTTTTTATACTCTTTTTTAATAATTCTAATCCTTTTTCGGTATGACCGTTCTCAATTAATTGAACAGATTCATATAAACTCATTCTTACACCTCGTATGACTACTTTATTAATTCATTTAATTGCTCTTTAAAATTCGGAAAAGATACCGCTATACACTCCGTGTTTTCGATTATTGTATCACCTTTTGCAAGTAGTGCAGCGATTGAAAGCATCATTCCCATTCGATGGTCTCCATGTGAATTTACATTTGCACCTATTAAAGAACTATTTCCTTGTATAATCATACCATCTTTTGTTGCTTCAATGCTTACACCAAGATTTGTAAGTTCTGTTACAACTGTTTGGATACGATCAGTTTCCTTAACTCGTAATTCTTCAGCATCCTTAATAATTGTCTCACCGTCTGCTAATGCCGCTGCTAATGCTAAAATAGGTAACTCATCGATACATGTTGGGATTTCAGCACCACCGATGATAGTAGATTTTAAATCGGATGATTTCACTCTTATATTAGCGATTGGTTCTCCGTTTACTACTTTTTCATCCTCTAGGGTAATATTAGCTCCCATTCTTTCTAAAACGGTTAAAATGCCAATTCTAGTTGGATTTACGCCGACATTCTTTAATAAGATCTCGCTATTTGGAATGATCGACCCTGCTACTAAGAAAAATGCTGCAGATGAGATATCACCAGGTACAGTAACATCTGTTGCAATTAATTCTTGATTACCGTCAATTGAAACGGCATTTCCGTCTACAACTAATTCACAGCCAAATGCCTTTAACATTCTTTCAGTATGGTCACGAGACTTTTCTGGTTCAGTTACAACAGTTGTTCCGTTTGCAAATAACCCCGCTAGTAAAATTGAAGATTTAACTTGTGCACTTGAAACAGGAGAATCATATGAAATACTATTTAGTGAACCACCTCTTATAGAAATAGGTGTATATGTAGCATCCTCACGTCCATCTATAGAAGTTCCCATCATTTTTAAAGGTTTTGTAACCCGTTTCATTGGTCTTTTCCCAATTGATTCATCACCAATAATAACTGAATGGAATGGTAAACCACTTAATATTCCCATCATTAATCGTGCTGTTGTCCCCGAGTTACCTACATCAAGTACTGCATTTGGCTCTTTTAATGCTTCAATTCCTTTGCCATAAACAATTACTTCATCTTCTGTTACTTCGATTTGTACACCTAATTTTCTAAAACAAGCAATCGTACTTAAACAATCTTCACCTAATAGAAAGTTAGTTATTTTTGTCGTCCCTTTCGCTAATGAACCAAACATAATTGCCCTATGAGATATTGATTTATCTCCCGGAATTATCACATCACCAACTAAACGGATTTTTTCTAATTGAGAATTTCTCATCGTAGCCACCTTTTCTAACCTTTCTATATGTAATTACATTCCATTTTTTATTAAATCAAACCTTTTTTTTCTCCTAAATTCTATTCGACGAATTGTCCCATGTTTTTCATTCTAATTTAGAAAAAGAAAATGATATTTTGATTTATAAATGATCAAAACACCATTTTCATGTAAGGATTATGAAAGTATTTGCTTTAAAAAACAATCTAAATTCTCTTTAATAAACTCTTCCTCTAATTCACAAGTTACTGGATTTCCATAGTTCTTTAATAATATATATTTTATTTTCAAATCTATATTTTTCTTATCTTGTTTCATTAGATTAACAATCAATTCTATTTCTAGATTTGAATATACAGGATATTCTAATTGTTTATACCATCTTAAAATCTCATCATATTTTAAATCGATTTTAAAATATTGTTCACTTAAATATATTGAAAATAAGGTCCCAAACGCAATTGCTTCACCATGAGTAGTTTTTGCGTAGCCTAAATAAGCTTCAATAGCGTGTCCAAGTGTATGGCCTAAGTTTAAAAATGCTCTTTCTCCATTTTCTCTTTCATCCTTAGATACAATTTCGTTTTTCACACTTATTCCCATCGTCACACACTTTTCAATTAATTCAGCATCTAAATTTTCAAGAGAATGGATATACTCCATTAACCAATTCAAATTTTCGATAGAAGAAATCATAGCCTCTTTACTAACTTCAGCAAAACCTGATCTCCATTCCTCAATTGGCAATGTAGTTAAAAAATTCAATTCATACAATACTAGTTCTGGCTGATAAAACGCACCAACGATATTTTTAGCTTTCGGAAGGTTTATGGCAACTTTACCACCAATCGCACTATCGTGAGCTAATAATGTTGTAGGCATTTGAATAAATCGAATACCTCGCATATATGTAGCCGCTACGAACCCTGCTAAATCACCAACTACTCCCCCACCTAATGCTAAAATTAAACTATTACGATCTAACTGAATATCAAAGCAATAGGTTAAACAATCTTCATAAATGGCAAAGCTTTTACTTTTTTCACCATGAGGGATGACATACTGTTCTACAGTATTAACATGAAGACAATTTTGTTTTACTTCCTCCAAATAATACGGTGCAACTTGATCATCAGTAATAATCAATATTTTTGAAACTTTAGGTACAAGGCTTTCAAGCTTCGACTGTAAATGACTTAATACCCCGTACCCAATACATACATCGTATTGTTTAGAGCTTGTTTTTACAGTGATCACATTCATTAAAACTTCCTCGCATACTCACGGAAATCTTCAATATTGCGTTTTAATCGCTCAAGTTGATCTGATTCAAATTGTTCGATAATCGCTTTTGCAACTTCCCATGCTACGATATGCTCAGCAACTACTGACGCTGCTGGAACCGCACAGCTATCTGATCGTTCGATACTTGCTTCATATACTTCTTTTGTTTCGATATCAACGCTCTGTAATGGCTTATAAAGCGTTGGAATAGGCTTCATTACAGCTCGAACGACAATTGGCATGCCAGTTGTCATACCGCCCTCAAAACCTCCTGCACGGTTCGATAATCGATAATAGCCTTTTTCCTCAGAATATGCTATTTCATCATGTACTTCACTTCCAGGTATTGAACCGGCTTGAAAACCAATACCAAACTCTACCCCTTTAAAGGCGTTAATACTTACAATAGCACCTGCAATTTTTGAATCTAGTTTTCGGTCATAATGTACGTAACTACCAACACCAGCTGGCATACCCTCAACGACTACTTCAACGATTCCACCTACTGAATCACCATTTTGCTTAGCATCATCAATTAATGCTTTCATATTTTCTGTTGCTTCTGAGTCTATACATCTAACTTCAGAGTTTTCAGCACGATTATGTAAGTCTTCAACATTTTTATATTCTATGTTTTTCGCTTTAACTCCACCAATTTCAATTACATGGCTTGCAATTGTGATCCCTAGTTCACTTAACAATTTTTTTGCGACTGCCCCAGCTGCAACACGTACAGTAGTTTCACGAGCCGAAGAACGCTCCAATACATTTCGAACATCTCTAAAGCCGTATTTAATTGCACCATTTAAATCTGCGTGACCAGGTCTTGGTTTTGTAATGCTTCTTTTTCCTTCATATTCAAGATCTTCTAAAGGTTCAGCACCCATAATATTCGTCCAATGTTTAAAGTCGTTATTTTCAACAACTAAAGCGATTGGAGAGCCAAGTGTATAACCATGTCGAACACCGCTAGTAATTTGAGCAGTATCCTTCTCAATTTGCATTCTTCGCCCTCTTCCATATCCACCTTGACGTCTACGAAGTTCACTATTAATTTCTTCTGCTAAAATTGGTAATCCTGCTGGAACGCCTTCAATAATAGTTGTTAATTGTGGACCATGAGATTCACCAGCTGTTAAATAACGCATGTCAACACCTTCTCTTTATGTAAGTTTAAAATTATTAGTTACTACTATACCACAACCTATTTGGAATTTAACATAAAAAAAGGACGATAAAATGGCACTTTTTTTGATTTTTTGTAAAAATTTGTTTCTTTTGATGTAAAAATGGTTTTTCTGTACAGAATTTTTGTTCAATTTCTTAAACTAAATTTTATGACAAATAAAAAAAGCTAGCACGGGGCTAGCTTCTTTATTTCAATATTAAAGATTAGTATACCCACTCTGTAATAAGCTTAGAGTATTCAACTAATTCGTTTTGATTGAAGAAAATACCGATTTCACGCTCAGCGCTTACAGGTGAATCTGAACCGTGAATAATGTTTTTGCCTACAGTTGCAGCATACTCACCACGGATTGTTCCTGGAGCTGAATCTTTAGGGTTAGTTGCTCCCATCATTTGACGCGCGGTAGCGATTACATTTTCGCCTTCCCAAACCATAGCAAATACTGGGCTTGAAGTGATGAAGTCTACTAATTCACCAAAGAAAGGACGCTCTTTGTGCTCAGCATAGTGAGTTTCAGCTTGTTCTTTGCTCACTTGCATTAATTTAGCTCCAACTAATTGGAAACCTTTTTTTTCAAAACGTGAAACGATTTCACCAATTAAGTTACGTTGTACACCATCAGGTTTTACCATTAAATAAGTTCTTTCCATTATGCTCTACCTCACTTGATTTCAATTATGTATAAACAACACAGTTAGAATAGTATCATCTATTTATAAAATTATCAATAGTTTAAAATCTTGATATTTTGTAAAAATTGCAATCGCTTACAGATTTTCGGTTAATTTTTATCAAACTAACTAATTTATTGCCATAACAATCCTATAAAAAAAGCCAAAAGAGGCAGTTCGAAATGCTTTTGCATTTTTACCGCCTCTAGTTTTTTCGATTTCCAATATTTTTAGCAATTAAAATTAACATTTCCTTTGCTTCGCTATTTGGTAGGCTTGCGATACTGTTTAGTGACTTTTGTAAATAAGCTTCACTTACCTTTTTAGCAGCTCTTATGTATGTACTTTTTCGAATTTGATTAATAAGTGGTTTAACAGTCTCTGGATCTATTCCTTCATGAACTGAAACAATTTTCTCTTTAAATGCTAAATCATTCATTGCAAACAAAACAGGTAATGTAATATTCCCTTGAATTAAGTCGCTTCCTGATGGTTTTCCTAATTCCTTCTCAGAAGCCGTAAAATCTAGAATATCATCCATAATTTGATAAGACATACCTAAATAGTATCCATAATCTTTTAAACACTTTTGAAAAGCTTTAGAAGCTCCTGATGCTATTGCACCTATTTCGCAACTTGCAGATATTAAAAGTGCTGTTTTTCGTTTAATTCGTCTTAAATAACATTTTAAATTTTGGTCAAAATTATATTTATCTTTTATTTGTTCAATCTCACCTAAACAAATCTCTAAAATTGTTTCAGATAATTTTTGATGGGCCAATGGGATTTCAATTTCTGACATACATTCCAATGCTTTCGCAAATAAAAAATCCCCTGCATACATAGCAACTCGGTTATTATATGTTGAATTAATTGTCGGTTTACCTCTTCGTAAACTAGCTTCGTCAATTACATCATCATGTACTAATGATGCCATATGTATGATTTCCAATGTAGCTGCTACATTTTTTATAGATTGAAGGTTATATTGTCCAAATTTAGCACTAAGCAATACAAATACTGGTCTAATTCTTTTTCCACCAGATTGAAGTAGTTGTACAGATGCATTTTTCAAAATTGGCTGCGTTGAATCGACTACTTGATGTAGTGTATTTTCAATCTCATTAATGTCTTTTTTTAAATAAGAATACTTCCATTTAACCTTCATTCCGTTCACCTTACTATTCATCCCAATTTCTTGCTTTTTTGTAACTAGCTCTTTGGTTTAACACCTAAATGCATCGCCGCTACCCCAAAAGTATAAGGTTTGATTCTAATTTTCTCTAATCCTGCTTTTTCGAAAAGCTTTGCAAGCTCATTCATCCCTGGAAAAGTACTTGCGCTTTCTTGTAACCAAGAATATTCTTTAAAGCTTTTAGCGAATAATTTACCAAAGATCGGCATGATGTATTTAAAATAAGCTTTATATACATGTCTAACACCAAATGCCGTTGGTTGTGAAGTTTCTAAACATACTACAATCCCACCAGGTTTTACAACTCTAGTCATTTCTTTCAACACTTGATAATAATCTGGAACATTTCTTAATCCGAATCCGATTGTAACTGTATCAAAATAGTTGTCCTCAAACGGTAATTCCATTGCATTACCATGGATTAATTTAACCTGGTCTAAATGCATACTTTTAACTTTTTGCTCTCCAATTGAAAGCATGTTCTTACTAAAGTCTAATCCTACTACTTCTCCATCTTTTCCAACTGCATTTGCTAATGCAATCGTCCATTCACCAGTACCACAGCATACATCAAGCGCTTTCATACCTTTTTGGACATTCATTATTTTCATAGTTTGTTTGCGCCAAGCAATATGTCTTCTAAAACTAATAATACCATTCATTGTATCATATTTATTATAAATCTTTTCAAACACGTCATGAACGCGTTCTTCTTTTGATTGAGTCATATAAACCCCCACTAAACTAATTACGATTACTTCTATGTAGATTATTTTTGTAATTGTATCATTATTTTTGATATTTCTTCTTTTATTTTACCCATATCATTCATACCTATTATATTCTGAAATTGCTTAATAAAATCAGAACAATGATCAACTGAAGAGATTTCGTATTCTTTTTTCAGTCTAGCTATTAAACAAGCTTGCTCAATATGGTGAATTGATTCTTCCGATGCAATAAATTTTGCAAAATGAACAATTATAGTTGATTCAATAACTGTGATACATTTGAAAAGCTCATCTAAAGATTTAAATTTTTCGTGAACTAAATTAATTTTTTCTTCATTCATTTCTTTTACCGCATATGAAAGTTCCTTAATTAATCCAATTTCACCAGTTTTAGAAAGAGCATTGTAATATAGTCCACTATATAAGTCTCCTTCCAATACGGTTAACTGTTTCTTCTCACGATCCATTGGCGTACTTTCATATGTTGATACTTTTTCATGTGTATCTAATGCAATTTGATGAATCATCAAGGCTTTACAGTAATGCACAATTTTATCACTCGTAAAATCATTATCTTTTAATAAATTTATTAATAAAGTAACCTTTACATCATCAATTGTTGGTATTGAAAGATGCTGATTTAAATAAGGATGTTTAATTGTATGTAAAATTTGAGTGATTACTTCATTTTTTATCTCGTGAATACTATTCATTATTTCCATCCATTCCATTTATTACTGATTTAATCATTATACCATAAGTATTTTAGATGGTATAAGTTGATTACTCAATCAACTTGCATTATTTATAATGAATATTTTCAAAAAAAGCAGGTTTACCTTTATTCAGACGAATGATAAACGCCCCTCTATAAGACGAGCGTTTACGATCAGTCTAAAAAACTTCTCAAAACGTTGAACCTATAATACATTGTCGGCACCTTAATGACGGCGCACCTGTTTTTTTGATTGATAAAACTATCTTGTTGAATGAATCATTGCAAGAATTTCATTTCTTCCTTGAGCATCCTCTTTTAATGATCCACGAACCGCTGTAGTAACTGTTTTTGAACCAGGTTTTCTTACTCCGCGCATTGACATACACATATGTTCTGCTTCAACGACTACCATTGCACCATGTGGTTGAAGTACTTCCATAATCGCATCAACTACCGAAGCAGTAATACGTTCTTGTAGCTGTGGTCTTTTTGCAACAGTTTCAACTGTACGTGCCAATTTACTTAATCCAGTTACTCTACCATTCCTTGGAATATAAGCTACATGTGCAACGCCGTAAAATGGTAATAGATGATGTTCACACATTGAATGGAATGGTATATCTTTTACTAGAACTAATTCTTCATGATCTTCACCAAATACTTTATGTAAATGAGCTTTTTCATCTTGGCGCATGCCAGAGAATACTTCAGCATACATTTTCGCAACTCGTTTTGGCGTTTCGTAAATTCCTTCTCGATTTGGATCATCACCGATAGCTTCGAGAATTAGACGAACCGCTTGTTCAATTTTTTCTAAATTTACTTCATTCATTAATTGATCCCCCATGCTAAAAAAATTCTAATATTCACTATCAGATTCGTTTTATTTTAACATAATTCTTTTTTTATAGGCAAAAAAAAGAAGGATGCCTTTAATTATCATCCTTCTTAGTGACTACTAGAAGCGCACGATTCTTTACTTTGTCTATTTGCAGCCTTGTTACTAATAAGTAACTTCGCTTTACAAAAGACTTTGCAATACGTAATGATGACCGCTTTTAAGAAGTTTGAAAAACATCTTTTTAGGGCTTTCCAGCAAAAAAAGAAGGATGCTTTAATTAGCATCCTTCTTTTCCGCTTAAATTATGTAATTATTTTACAGCATCCTTAAGCGCTTTACCAGGTTTGAAAGCTGGAACTTTACTAGCTGCGATTTCGATTTCCTCGCCAGTTTGTGGATTACGTCCTTTACGAGCTGCACGCTCACGAACTTCAAAGTTACCAAATCCGATTAATTGTACTTTATCCCCGTTTTGTAACGCACCAAGAATTGATTCGAATACAGCGTCTACTGCTAAAGTAGCTTGTTTTTTAGTTAATTCACCAGCTTCAGCAACTGCATTGATTAAATCAGTTTTGTTCATGTCTTTCACCTCCTCCCAAAAAATTAAAATAATTCTTAATTTCATTTGTGACCAAAATTTTAAATTTTATACAACAAATTCCAATTAATTTCTTTGTCATGCCTTATATTATACGATTCTACGGCTTTTTTCAATATGTTTTACAAGAAAATGTTGGAATTACTCGAAAATGTGAAGCGATTTTTCTGAAAAATTCATTTTTCTACCACTAATTTTTTATAATTTCTTGTTGAATATACGATGATTACTGAATTAATAGGCAATTCCGTAATTTTTTTTTTCTAATTCCGATCAAAATTTCTTTGTAGAAACTTGTCGAATCTAATCTTTTTTGCAGTTTTTTTAATTTACTACTAAAAGCAATTTTCGTCTCAAAAAAATACCAAATTCTCTTAAAAATCTTTTCGAATTTATGAAAATGCAAAAAAAATCAGATGGTTTAATACCATCTGATTAATTATATTGATTCATTCTATTAAAGGATGATTGCAATTAAGCCGCCACTTCCTTCGTTGATAATTCGTTCTAATGTTTCCTTCAATTTATATCTTGCATTTTCAGGCATTAGAGAAAGTTTTGCTTGGATTCCTTCACGAACGATTGAACTTAATGAGCGTCCAAATATATCTGAATTCCAGATTGACAGTGGATTATCTTCAAAATCCTGCATTAAGTATTTAACAAGCTCTTCGCTTTGTTTTTCTGTTCCAATAATTGGTTCAAATGTTGACTCTACATCTACTTTAATCATATGAATAGATGGGGCAACCGCTTTTAGTTTCACACCGAATCTAGATCCGTGGCGGATAATCTCCGGTTCATCTAAACTCATATCTAAAAGAGATGGTGCAGCAATTCCGTATCCAGTTTGTTTCACCATTTTTAATGCATCGGCAACTTGATCATATTCTTGTTTTGCATGAGCAAAGTCTTGCATTAATTCTAATAGATGATCTTTACCTCGAATTTCTACTCCAACTACTTCTTTTAAAACTTGGTCATATAACTCATCTGGAGCAGATAAATCGATTTCTGCCACCCCTTGCCCCATGTCTATTCCAGCAAGTTGTGCATGTTCAATAAACTCATAATCACTAAATTGACCAACTACAAAGTCTACATCTCTTAATCGTTTTATGTCTTTTACTGTTTCTTGAATTGCTTCTTGGTAGCTTTGGCGTAACCAGTGATTTTCTTTTAATACTAATACCCAGCTTGGTAGATTTACATTCACTTCAAGGACTGGGAACTCGTATAGAGCTTCACGAAGTACGTTTAATACATCACCTTCACGCATTGCTTCAACACTTAAAGCGATAACAGGAATGTCATACTTTTCGCTTAATTCCTGTCTAAGTGCTTCTGTATTAGGGTGATATGGCTGAGACGAGTTAACAACCATAATGAAAGGCTTACCAACTTCTTTTAATTCAGCAACTACTCGTTCTTCTGCTTCGATGTAATCGTATCTAGCGATTTCTCCAATTGTGCCATCAGTTGTTACAACAACTCCAATTGTAGAATGCTCTTGGATAACTTTTCTTGTACCGATTTCTGCTGCTTCATTGAAAGGTATTGGTTCTTCATACCAAGGTGTGCTAATCATTCTAGGGCCGTTTTCATCTTCATATCCTTTAGCTCCTGGTACACTATAACCAACGCAATCTACTAATCGAATATTTACATCTAACCCATCCGCTACATGAATTTTCACACCTTGATTTGGAACGAATTTAGGTTCTGTCGTCATTATTGTTTTACCTGCTGCACTTTGAGGTAATTCATCATGTGCTCTCGCACGATCAGCTTCATTTTGAATATTTGGGATAACAACTGCTTCCATAAAGCGTTTTATAAATGTTGATTTACCAGTACGCACAGCGCCTACAACACCTAAGTAGATATCTCCTCCCGTGCGCTCGGCAATGTCTTTAAAAATATCTATCTTTTCCATGTGTTCCCCTCCCGATTTATCAATACATGGGAATAATTGACTTGAAGTAGTATGCCTATGACAATATCATTCTATGATGTTGTCCTAGTAAGTTATGACAAGATTTTTTATTTTTTCTACTTATTAACTTCGGATAAAAATAAAATAATCCTTCGATAAAATGTATTCTTTTATCAAAGGATTATGATTTATATTATTTATTTTTGTTCTAAAAATACCGGTTGTCCATCTTTGACAGTGTATGGAAGTGAGTATGCAGGCACTATTGGTGAGTCTTTTACTAAAATAGATCGTATATCTTCACCGAACTTAAAATTTTTCGCTTCTTTTATTTTTGCATATAAGTCAGTTGAATAATCCACATAGAATTCACCGTCATTGCCCATTACGATTGGTAAATGATTATTACTATAAGGACTTACAACGTAAGGCTCCTCTTTAAAACCCATCTTTTTATAGTTTAATAGGAATACACCGTTAGCAAGGGTTTTCTTAATTGGTGGATAAGTATGTTTATCTTTATAAACTTGTACTTGCAAATTAACATCTCTTAATTTTTCTGCAGTTCTAAGATCAACTAATTTGACCGTTGGATTTTTTTCTGCATCAATTAAGACATATTGAAAGATTCCACCATTTTCATATGAATTACCAGGTGAATCACTTAAATAACCGGGAATCAGTTTCGTAAAATCAATTGGATATTTAATGTAAATTGGTGTACTCATATCCTTCGTTTTTATTGGTAAGATTCCAGAATTATCTTCTTTAAATTTATTTACTGCTTTTTGAACACTTTCTATTTGATCGTCATATGGTACTTGATTTTGTGCAAGATTATCTTGTGGATATAAACAGCCACTTAATACACTTATTACAAAGCACATTAAAATGGTAAGAAATAGCTTTTTCATGTTAGTCCCCTTTTTTATCATTAACTAGGCCAGCTTAATACGATATATGTAATTAAAATTCCAGATATAATTAAAGACATATATGCAATAAATGCCGTTATCATTTTTAAAAATTTAATTTTTATTTTGTGTCTACTCAAGAAAATTAAAAATAATGAAAAAAGCATTAATCCAATCCCAACAAAAGAAATAATTTCATTAATATGTGCCGCGTTCATCTTGTTCCCCCTATGTAATTGCTAACATTATTATAGTATCAAAATAATGACCCGATTTGAAATAAAATATTTTTATTCCTATTAAGTCATTATCGACTAATTCAGTCCCTACCTATACTTGTTCAATACTATTTTTCAATCTTTTTATAATCGATTATTTTAGATAAAATTCTCTATTTTTAATTAATCCGAGCACATCGATTGTCCCTCAAATCATTCCAAATAAAGCAAATAAAGGTTATACATAGGAGAATTCACATATTTGTAAATAAAAAAAGAAAGAAGAAGTAAATAAATACTCCTTCTTTCTTTGAAGCAAACTGGGGCAATTGCTTCTTTAAATTTTATCGACTAACACCCACCAGAATTCATCCGGTATAAGTCATTCTATACTATGCGAAAATGTATGATTATGCACTAAATACATCGCTGAAGAATAAGCCCAATTATTTTTGTTTAAACATATTTGTTAATGATTGAAAATCTAGTGGCATATTATTTGTAACAATTGCTTGAACGATTTTGTCTTCTTTTTCCTTTGTAACTTGACGACCAGTCATTAACGCAATTTGGCGCACTAGTTTTCTAACAGTAGCTTCATCTTTAAAGTTTGCATCTTTCACTGAATCAGCAACTTTAAAAATATCTGATTTACTTACATTTGCTTTCTTTTCAATCTTATCAAAGAAACCATTTGGATTATTATTAGTCACCATTCAAACCTCCCTTTTTCTATACAACATATGCTATGCAAAAAAAGAGAAATGGTGAAACGCCTATTTTAGTCCATTAAGGAAAAGTATAAAATAAAAAAATCTACAGCTTTCCTTTAAAGGATTTATGTATGCATTATTCTATTTATTAAAAAGAGGGATGTGAGCCACTTCTACTTGCCTGTACGGTGTACAAAATATAAAAAAGAGTGTAGAGAAATTTTTCTCTACACTCTTTAGCATTAATTAGAGTACACATATTCTTATAAGTAATCTAATTGATTACTCAGTAAGATCACTTATAAAATTCAAAGTGCTCTCGCCTTCATGTCTTTTTACACGAGACATTAGCGCATCGACTGCTAATTTTGGATTTTTATTTTCAAATAATACTGCATATAACTCATTAACAATTGGCATTTCAACATTTGCTTGTTTTGCCAATTGGTAAGCGGCTTTTGTCGTACGAACGCCTTCTACAATCATACCCATATTATCTAAAACTTCTTCTAGTGATTGGCCTTTTCCTAATAAATTACCCGCTCTCCAGTTACGGCTATGTACACTTGTACAAGTTACGATTAAATCGCCCATTCCTGTTAAACCTGCAAAAGTTTGAGTATTAGCACCCATTGTTTTACCTAAGCGAATAATTTCAGCAAGTCCACGAGTCATTAAAGCCGCCTTTGCATTGTCTCCATAGCCAAGTCCGTCAGTAATCCCTGCAGCAAGCGCAATAATATTTTTTAGAGCCCCTCCAATTTCCACACCTATTACATCTTCATTTGTGTAGACACGGAAGTAGCCATTAGAAAATAAGTCTTGTACATATTCTGCTTCGTCCATATTTTCAGAAGCAGATGTTACAGTCGTAGGATGTCTTAATGCAACCTCTTCAGCATGACTTGGCCCTGATAATACAACAACTGATTTTAAGAGCTTTGGATTAATTTCTTCTGAAATCATTTCTGAAACACGTTTTGAAGTATCTGGTTCAATCCCTTTACTTGCATGAATAATCGTAACCTCTTCAGTTAGCTCATTATTTAATTTTTGACATACCTCTCTAATTGCTTTTGTAGGTACTACAAGTAAAATATATTTAGCTCCATTAATCGCTTCGTTTAAATTTACTGTTGCTTTTAAAGATTGTGGTAATTCAATTTCTGGCAAATATTTTTTATTTGTATGATCATCATTTATTTCATTAATTTGATTGGCATTATTTCCCCATAACGTAACTGAATGTCCATTATCTGATAACACCATGGCTAAAGCTGTTCCCCAACTACCTGCACCTAAAACTGAGATTTTTTCCATAACCACACTCCCTTTCAAAAAGAATCCAAATTTTACAATGAATTAAGCTCGAGCTCGACCAATAATCCTAATTGGAGATCCTTCAAAGTCAAATGCATCTCTAATACGATTTTCTAAGAATCGTTCGTAACTAAAGTGAAGTAATTCTGGATCGTTTACAAACACAACGAATGTTGGTGGTTTAATCGCGACTTGAGTTGCATAATACACTCTTAATCTTTGTCCATTATGTGTTGGAGTAGGATTCACTGCAATTGCATCCATAATTACATCATTAAGTACATTCGTAGGAACACGTAAGCTATGGCTCTCACATGCTTTATTAATCATCGGTAACAAAGTTTGAGTTCTTTTCTTCGTTTTAGCTGAAAGGAATACAATCGGTGCGTAGTCCAGGAATTGGAAATGTGCACGAATATTTTCAATGAAGTCATTCATTGTTTTTTCATCTTTTTCTACAGCATCCCATTTATTAACGACAATAACAATTGATCTTCCTGCTTGATGTGCATAACCAGCGATTTTTTTGTCTTGTTCGATAATTCCTTCTTCACCATCTAATACAACTAAGACGACATCCGATCTTTCAATTGCTCTTAAAGCACGTAAAACACTATATTTTTCTGTACTTTCATAAACTTTACCTTTTTTCCTCATACCAGCTGTATCAATAATGACATAATCTTGACCATCTTTTGAGTATGGCGTATCTACAGCATCACGTGTTGTACCGGCAACATTACTAACGATTACACGCTCTTGACCTAATAATGCATTTACTAAAGATGATTTCCCTACATTTGGACGTCCAATTAAACTGAATTTAATTGTCTCCTCATCATAATTTTCTTCTTCTTTTTCAGGGAAATGCTTAACAACCTCATCTAGTAAATCTCCAATTCCTAAACCATGTGAGCCTGAGATTGGAAATACTTCACCGAAGCCTAATGCATAAAAGTCGTAAATATCGCTTCTCATTTCAGGATTATCTACTTTATTAACTGCTAAAACAACTGGCTTTTTTGTTTTATAAAGGATTTTAGCAACTTCTTCATCTGCTGCTGTTACACCTTCACGGCCATTTGTTAGAAAAATAATTACATCCGCTTCATCAATAGCGATTTCTGCTTGTTGACGAATTTGCTCTAAAAACGGCTCATCACCTATATCAATTCCACCTGTATCAATTAAACTAAATTCTTGATTTAGCCACTCTCCTGAGCTATATATACGGTCACGAGTAACTCCTGGAATATCTTCTACAATTGAGATTCTTTCTCCCACGATCCTATTAAAAATAGTTGATTTACCTACATTCGGTCGTCCAACTATTGCAACTGTCGGTTTAGACATTTAATTCATCCTTCCTAGCATAACTATGTACCATTTAATTCATGTAAATGTGTTTTAGTTTTGATTATAAATTGATTTATTTAAATAACTTATCTATTTTAACAAAAAATATGAAAAAAGACCAATATACATTAGATTTTTAGTAATTTTCTATTTTTAAGGCTCAATTTTGAATAATATTTTGTTAAATATTGAATCCCTGACAATAGTAAGATTGTAAAAAATAAAGTATCAAACCAGTTTAAGTCTCCGATTACATAGTTAAAATCAATCGATTCAAATGTAATATAATTAAATAGTTCTCCTTGAACTAGACCAATCGTTATGTATCGTAACTTATCATAATAAGATTTACTTAAAAATAAACAAAGCACGATTATAAAAAATGATTTAATAATCATCTCATTGATAAAAAAACTTGCAGGATCATATATAGAAAGCAATGTTACAACGCTATATGTCATCCCAATAATCAATCCTTTAACGAAATGGATTATTTGTTCACGTAAACTTAATAAGCTAATTTTGTAACTTATGTAAAAAATCATGATGATATATGAAATATTTATTTCAATGGAAAATACATCGATTGTATAAGCTGAACAGATAATTAAGATCAGGATCCCTGATAAATAGAGAAAGCTCAATTTCGTTCTTTCTCTTAAAAACATCAAAACAAATACGAGAACCCAAGAAGCAATTATAAAAAAACTCCCTTGCACATGAAAACCTCCTAATAGTTCTAGTATGTAACAATTCCTACCAAAAATAATCAATTTAGAAAGACTGATTTCTTATAAATTTAATTGTAAGAAATATTATAGAAATGACTATAATTTTGAATATTTTTATACTAAATTTTACTGATCCAATTATTAACTGGATAAAAAATATACTTTTAAAAGTAAAAAGCTAACAGAAAAGAATGGGTATAAGAAATTGATTTTATTACGAATCTATAAAAGAGAATTTTTTGGAGGTGAAACGAGTGGGAAAAGATCGACAAGAAAAGAAGCTTAAGCAATCTAGAAGAGTTGAATCTGATCGTGATCAGAGCATCCATTACAAAGGTGCTACACGTTTAGACACTCCTGAGGAAGCAAGAGCAGAAAATCAACATAACTAATTAAACAAATAAAAATCCTTCAGCTTCTCAACTGAAGGATTTTTATCTTATTTTTTAAATTTACTTAATTTTTCACCAAGAAGCTCACTTAATTGGAAACCACTTTCGCTTGGTTGTACGTATTTAGCAATATCTTCTTGAAGTTCAGCTTCACCAGCTTCTTTGATGCTTAATGATAAGCGTTTTTCAGTAGGGTTAATTTCTAAAATTTTAACCTTTACATCTTGACCTACCGCTAAGACTTCATTTGGATTTTTAATATGTTTATCAGCAATTTGAGAAACATGAACTAATCCTTCAATACCTTTTTGAACTTCTACAAATGCACCAAAGTTTGTTAGGCGTCTTACAGTTCCTTCTACAACAGCATCAGCTTTAATACTTGTATCTAATTGATCCCATGGGCCTGGCTGAATTGCTTTCATTGATAAAGCGATACGGTTTGTATCTGTATCAATTGAAAGAACTTGAACCTTTACAGTATCTCCTACAGATACAATCTCTTCAGGTTTTGTAACTCGATTATGAGACATTTGAGAAACGTGTACTAATCCATCAACTCCACCGATATTAACAAAAGCACCGAAATTAGTTAATCTTTCTACTTTACCTTGAACAATTTGACCAACTTTAATTGTTGAATATGCTTGACGACGATTTTCAATTTCGTTTAACTGCTCTACAGCTTTATGTGATAGGATTACACGATTTTTTTCACGATCAAGTTCTTCGATTACTACTTCAATCGATTGACCAACATAGCTTCCTAAATCTTCTACGAATTTTTTTGAAACTAAAGAAGCCGGAATAAAACCACGTACTCCTACGTCAGCGATTAATCCACCGTTAACTTGCTCAGTAACGATTACTTCGAATACTTCTTTACTTTCTAATTTAGTTACTAATTGATCCCAAGCTTTAACAGAATCTACAGCACGTTTAGAAAAAACTACTGAATCTTCTTCAACTTTAATAACCTTTAATTCAATTTCCTGTCCAACAGTTAACGCGTCACTAACGTTTTCAATATGTACGTTTGAAATTTCTTTTATTGGAAGAATACCATCTGTTTTTCCACCGAACCCTACAATTGCTTGTTTATCTTCAATTTGTTCAATTACACATGAGATAATTTCCCCAACCTCTGGCATTACTTTTTCAACCATGCTATATTCCTCCTTGTGTTTTAAAAATGGATAGACCAATTATGTATTATCCTCTTTTACCATCTAATAAATAAGCAGAAAAGTCAAGAAATCTGATGACTAATTCTTCTAAATATTTTTTACCTTTTTATCTACAATTGTTAATATATCATTTACAACGTCATCAATGTTTTTCGAAGTAGTATCTAAAGATATTGCATCATCAGCTTTTTTCAGTGGTGAAACTTCTCTTTCTGAGTCGATTCGGTCTCTTGTTGAGATTTCTATTTTTAATTGCTCTAGGTCACTTTCGAAACCATTTTTAACATTTTCAATATGTCTTCTTTGAGCTCTTTCGTCTACTGAAGCAATCATGAATATTTTAACTTCTGCATCAACTAATACATGAGTACCAATATCTCTCCCATCCATTACAACTCCACCATTCACAGCATATTGTCGTTGTAATTCGACCATTTTTTCACGAACTAAGCTGTGTTTTGCAACAAATGATACGTTTCTAGTCACTTCTGGAGTTCTGATTGGCTCTGAAACGTCTACATCGTCAATAAACACTTTTTGAGTGTCCTCTACAGGAACTAATTTTATTGTTATATTAGAAAGTAAATTGCTTAAATCCATTTCATTATTAACATCAATATTTTCTTGGATTGCTTTAAAAGTTAGAGCACGATACATAGCACCTGTGTCGATATATACATAACCTAATTTTTTTGAAACGATCTTTGCAACGGTACTTTTACCAGCAGCTGCCGGACCATCTATCGCTATACTAATTTTTTTACTCATAAGTCCTCCTACATAAAAAAATTGCTAAATGAATAGCAACCTTTAATCTTATCATGTCCTAAAAAGACAAAAACAAATAAAAATAAAGCAGGCTAGCCTGCTTTATTTAATATTACCATATGATTCCGATGAATTCATCTATTTACCTATATGATTATATACTTCTCTTGTTACATCTTTTGCTTTTTGCGTTACTCCTTCATATAATTCAATTTTTGTTAAATAAACTGAAAGACTTGGAAAAGACAAAATGTACTGGCTTACAACTAAACAAACTAATTGAATCATGATTAACTTAAAAAGTATTCGTTCGATTCTTTTCATTTTTTTCATACCCTTTTTTATTACCATTATGAATAAATTCAATTAATTTTATACACAATTTCGAAATTAATATAAAATTACTTTAACTTAAATTCGAAATCTAACACAATTCTGATATACAAAATAAAAAACGTGCTAAGCACGTTTTAAAATAAATAAGATTTGAATTTTATTTAGTAAAACCTTCAAGAATATCCTCAACTTCAGATGCTAACATGACAGTTAATTTAATTCTTGCCTTTTTACTGTCGTAATCTTTACCTAAAATTACACCTTTGTTAACTAAATCATAAGCACTTCCGAAATAATCGTAGGTCGGATATACTTCGCCCTCTTCAGAACTTGTTGTGATAATTACTTTAACCCCATCTTTAACTGCTTTTTCAATTTCTTCAGTCATAAATGGTGATACTTGTCCTCTTCCAACACCTTCTAGGATAATACCTTTTGCACCATTTTCAACAGCTGCTTTTATGAAATATCCTTTTGCTTCGATATAACATTTAATGATATCGACTTGCGGTAGTTCACCCGTAATTTTGTATTTATCTTTTATTACTGGTTTTTGGTAAATATGTACTTTGTCATTATCAATAATCCCTAAGTACCCGAAACCGAAAACGTTAAATCCTTGAATATTGGATGCATGTTCTTTTTTAACATATTTTGCAGTAAAAATACGTTCATTAAAGACAACAACAGTTCCAATATTTCTTGAAGAGTCATCAGCTGCAGTATAGATTGCATGTCTTAAATTAATAAAAGCATCAGTACCTAGTTCACTTGGTGATCTTTGTGAGCCAGTTACAACTATAGGACGTTCGTCGTCAATTGTTAAATCTAAAAAATAAGCCGTTTCTTCTAAAGTATCAGTTCCATGGGTAACGACTACCCCATCGATTGTTTCATCTTGATAGTATTCTTCAATTTTATTTTTTAACATCATCCAATGATTAAAGCCGATGTGCATACTTGGAACTTGAAAAAAAGAATCAACAATAACATTTATATCTTTTGGTAAATCAAGCATTTCTGCAATTTCTTGTCCCGATAATGCACCTGAATCTAACTTCCCTGATTCAGCATTTGGTTTACTAGCAATTGTTCCACCTGTCGTAATTAATACTACTTTTTTCATTACA
Organism: Bacillus sp. AFS002410; assembly: GCF_002556365.1. NCBI lineage: Bacteria > Bacillati > Bacillota > Bacilli > Caryophanales > Bacillaceae > Bacillus > Bacillus sp. AFS002410. The sequence continues at coordinate 143,444 of NZ_NUEU01000082.1, read as the reverse complement.
GCACCTCATTTCACATGAAATTATATCATTTAAAAATTATTCAAGTAAACAAAAACAGGTTATAAATTCTTTGTACAAAAAAAACGTAGCTATGCTACGTTTCATGTTGTTGAAAAAAGAAGTTATCAATGTAAAGGAAGTAGTCTGATATTAATTTCCACTACAGAATTCTCGCTCTCCATGGGGTGAGATTCATGAGTTAGAAAATAGCAAGTTAATCAAAAAAACTTACTAATAAAAGCTTCAATAGTATGTAAAAATACAAAAATAAGAAAACTCCATAATCATAATAGGCCGTAGTAGAAGTCCACTACGACCGATTTTTCTTAACACTGATGATGATGGACACTGATCGACAAGCTCATTTTTCATCCGTCTGAAACGTAGCTATGCAATGTTCATATACTGTTGAAAAATGAACTTATCAATAAATTCGCAGAACTTGAGAATTTTAAAAAATTATCCAAAAAAAACTTTGCCCATTTACTTTGAACTACTTGTTATATGAGAGGCAATTAAATCTCCATGAAAACGGCCATTTTCAATAAAAATTTCATTTGCATTGTTACCGGCAGCGATTACTCCAGCAATATAAATACCCTCTACATTAGTTTCCATCGTTTCTGGATTAAATAGTGGTCGCCCCGTCTGATCATCTACCTTTACTCCCATACTTTTAATTAAAGTATGATCCGGATGATAACCTGTCATTGCATAGACAAAGTCATTTTCAATCTCGATTATTTGCCCTTCTTTTTCATAAACAACCGAGTCTTCTTTGATTTCTACTATATTTGCGTTAAATTCCATTTTGATAGATTCTGAACGGACAAGCCCTTCAAACTCAGGTAAAACCCATGGTTTAATACTTGGTGAATACGAACTACCTCTATAGATGACAGTTACTTCCGCACAACATTTTTCTAATTCTAGCGCTGCATCGACACTTGAGTTTTTACCACCAATAATTGCAACCTTTTGATTAAAATGCTTATGTCCTTCAAAAAAGTAATGTGAAACTTTTTCAAGCTTTTCACCAGGAATTGATAAGTAGTTTGGTTGATCGTAGTATCCTGTAGCAACTATGACTGCTTTTGCTTCATACTTTTTTTCTTCACCGTTTGTCGTAACTGTTTCAATCATAAAATTACTTTTTTTTGTAACAGACGTTACTTCTTCAAAAGCATTAATTTTTATATTATTTCTTTTTACAACATCACGGTAATAAGCTAGTGCCTGATGTTTCTTCGGTTTTCTACCTTCGATAATAAATGGAATATTTCCCACTTCTAATTTTTCACTCGTACTAAAAAACGTTTGATGTGTTGGGAATCGACTAAGGGTATGAACTATATTTCCTTTTTCAATTATTAATGCAGATATCCCCTTATTTTTCAGAGCTAGATAAGCCGCAATACCACAAGGTCCTCCACCTATGATCAGAACTTCAACTTTTTCCATTTGAAACATCTCCATTAAACTTAATTCTTAGTTATATTTACTATATCTATTTTACGTAAAAAATTTATTTTGTCTAATAATAGGTAAACAAAAAAACAAGATGGAAAAATTCCCATCTTGTTTTTTATCATATATAAGCTTATACCCAACCTCTGAATCGGCTAGCTTCAGCCATTTTACGCGCTCCTACCATGTAAGCTGCAAGACGCATATTTACTTTTCTATTTACACTTGTTTCATAAATATTATCAAATGAGCGTACCATAACTTTTTCTAATCTTGTTTCTACTTCTTCTTCAGTCCAGTAATAACCTTGGTTATTTTGTACCCATTCAAAGTAAGAAACAGTTACGCCACCAGCACTAGCTAATACGTCTGGAACTAGTAGAATTCCACGTTCAGTTAAAATTTTTGTCGCTTCAAGTGTTGTAGGTCCATTAGCAGCTTCAACTACAATCGATGCTTTAATGTTATGAGCATTTTCTTTTGTAATTTGATTTTCAATCGCTGCAGGAACTAAAATATCACAATCTAATTCTAATAATTCTTTATTTGAAATTGTATTATTAAATAGTTTAGTAATTGTACCAAAGCTATCTCTACGATCTAATAAATAATCAATATCTAAGCCATTTGGATCATGAAGAGCACCATAAGCATCAGAAATACCAATAACTTTTGCACCAGCATCATGCATAAATTTAGCTAAGAAGCTACCTGCATTACCAAATCCTTGGATAACAACTCGTGCACCTTCTAAGTTAATACCTTTACGCTTAGCTGCTTCACGAATTACAATTGTAACACCTTTAGCAGTAGCAGTTTCACGACCGTGAGAGCCACCTAATACTAATGGCTTACCAGTAATAAAACCAGGAGAGTTAAATTCATCTATTCTAGAATATTCATCCATCATCCAAGCCATAATTTGAGAGTTCGTAAATACGTCTGGAGCTGGAATATCTTTAGTTGGTCCTACGATTTGGCTAATTGCACGAACATAACCGCGGCTAAGTCTTTCTAACTCACGAAAAGACATATCACGTGGATCACAAACGATTCCACCTTTACCTCCGCCATATGGTAAATCTACAATTCCACATTTCAAGCTCATCCAGATTGAAAGTGCTTTCACTTCATTTTCTGTTACATTCGGATGGAAACGGATACCACCTTTAGTTGGTCCTACTGCATCATTATGTTGTGCTCTGTAACCAGTGAAAATTTTCACTTGTCCATCATCCATGCGAACTGGAATTTTTACAGTCATCATACGAACTGGTTCTTTTAAAAGTTCATACATTTCATTTGAATATCCTAATTTTTCTAACGCTTCTTTGATTACTACTTGTGTAGGCGCTAGTACATCTAATTGTTCTTCAGTGTTGCTATTTTTCTCTGTAGATTTCTCGGCAACCATTGTAAACCCCCTAGAAATTTGAACTATGAAAAGTTTCATTCATTCTGAAATTAGTATACAACTTTCCATCCCATTTTGAAAGTTATAAACACATAGAAAACAAAATATAATATTTGTTTAATGTAAGCGTTTTCTAAGGTCATTATACTCCTATTTACAAAGTTTGAAAAGGAAAGAATATGAAGAAATACAATATATTCATAAAAAATTTACATAAAGAAAACTCGCCGATTGGCGAGCCTTTAGCCGAAGACAGAGACGTAGTTGCACTGCACGTTAGATCTTGAATTGGAAACTACGTCGATTTGACTTCACCGGTGCAAATTTATACTTTCAAATGTGAAAGTAAAACCTCTCGTAATAAATTACTGAGAGGCTTTATTTTTATTTTTAACGAAATAAAAATGCAGTTGTTCAATAGCATTTTCTGAAATAAGCTCTTTACCGTACTCAATAATACGATAAATTGTTCTTGTGGAAGGATTACCATATTCAGCTAATATCGCATAAAATGTTTCACGATCTAGTCTTCCTATTTCATTCTCCTCAAACTTTAAATAAAACGTATTTTCAAAAGAGAACAATCTTCCACCAATAGCATCACATGAAACTAATTTTTCAGAAAGTAGGATTAGATCATCCAAAGTAGAAAACTCGTACAATATATGTTCACTTTCATCAAGGATTACTTCCATTGATATAAAATCATCTTGAAATTCATCTTCCTCTTCTTCAATATCATCGGATTTTGTGACGATTACTACCATCCCTTGAGCTTGAAGAGAGAAAACTTCAACGGATACTTTACCATCTACTTCGAAACCTAGTTCTACGCTAGCTTCATGCATCATATCTTGAAAAAGCTGTTGAACTTTTGGCGCATTATACCATAAGTCTTCTTTTGTCAGACCACGTTCAGATAAATCATCAGATGTAAGAAAAACTTTTATTTTATTGTAGTTCAACCGTTCCAACCTCATGAACTAGCCTCCTTGCTGCATTTACCATAGTACAGTTTATGTTTTTAAATACTTTTGGTGATTCTAAAGTCAAAATTCATTTATAATTAAAATTCTGCTTTAACCACTCATCCCAGTTTGATTGTCCATTCCCTATATAAAATTCCTGGATTGAATCCATTATAGGGCTGTCACAAGTTGAAACTGCGTGACCACCAATTCCAATAATGATATCAGACTTAATTTTTTTGATTGTAATGGCTAGATCAATTGTTTTCTTTAAATTATCTTTAGAAGTACATGACATAATAAATCCAGCTGGATTCACTTCGCTTATAACTTGTTCAACGTCATTAGAGTCAATAGATGCTCCTAAATAAATTACCTGAAAACCAATTCTTCGTAAATAAATAGTAAATATTAATAAACCTAATTCATGCTTTTCATCTGGACCACAAACTGCAACTAACTTTGGCAAATGTTTATTGTTTGGTAAGTTTTGATAAACCATCCCTAATCTTGTTCTTAAGAAAGAGGTCGCAAAGTGTTCATGTGCACTTGTAATTTCTCCGTTACGACATTTATCACCTATTAAAATGAAAACTTTAGAAATGATTTTAAATAACACTTTATCAACTGAAAAAAGACTAAATGCCTCATTCACATAATTATGTGCTTCATTTTCTTCAAAAGTTAATAGTGATGATACAATACGATTTACTAAAGCATCAGATTGTAGATTTTCGGAAAGTGATTGATCATTAGATGATTTATGCTCTTTTGCTTCATATAAATTAATCGCTTGTCCAATTGTAAATCCTTCATTAACTTTTTGAACAAGCCATTTTAAGATGTATACATGTTCTTCTGTATAAAGTCGATGGCCAGCATCATTTCGTACAGGACTTATAATATTATATCTTCTTTCCCAAGCTCTTAAAGTGCCTGGTAATATCCCTACAATGTTAGAAATTGCTTTAATATTGTATTTTCCTATTTGGGCCAATTTTCTTTCCTCCTGCATGTAAACAAAACCCTTATTTCATAACCTCAAAATTTATGACAGTTAGTGTGTTTTGTTTTCGAATTCCTTTATTGTTATGTAGCTCCAAATATACCGTTTTCTGATTTCGTTTTACATTTGATTGACTTCTTTCAAACAGATAAACTTGAATACTTTTAAAATTACTAATATTACTATCCATTACTTCAGTATAGCTTGATAAAATACACAAACTGTCTTCATAAAGCTCTTCAAGTGCAAACGAAAGTTGATCTCTATTTGTTTTCACATCATCTAAACCTATAATTGTAAATTTCGTACCATTTTCAGTCTCAAATGAAGCACTTGTATTTTCTAAAATTGTAACTTTACAATCTAGTAATAATGCATTTAAATCTCTATAATTGCCACGATAGTCCTGATCATTCCATAAAAAGTAAACAGGAGCCATAGTAGATAAATATTGTATGTTTACATCATTATATTTTTTTGTTTGCCTTTTTGAATATCCACTTAAGAGAATGATTGTATTTTCATTGCAAATACTTTCAATCTCACTCAACTTAGAACGAATATCACCTATATCTGGTATCCAAATAAATTGAATGGACTGTAATGAATCATCTAAATGCTCAATTTTAATTTTTTTATTGATAATTTCTAACTTACTTTTTCGATTTAATAGCAGAATAATCGCCAGTACTACTATTAATCCAATTAATACTAAAAATTTTATTTTAATTTCCCCCTTAAGTAAATACCATGTTGCTCCTCTTGTTTTTACGCCATTCATATAAAAGCAATTTAATTTATTTCTATACGTACAGTTCATAGCACTTTTGTTTATTATACAAAAACTAGTAGAAATTGAAAAATTTTAAACTGCAAAAAAAACTTATGTCCATTCGTATTGAATGTGCATAAGTTTTAAATTAGACAAAAAAACAGTACATTACTCATTCGTAACAGATACTATTCTAAGGCCGAGTTCTTCAAATTTACTTAAAATTTTATCTATATTTTTATTAGCTTCTATTTTTAAGACAATTCTTCTTAATAATTGATCTTTTGAATCAAACGTTACAAGTGAAATGACGTTGATCTTAAAATGATGAAGATAGTCAAGTAATCTCGCTAGTTGACCTTCTTGCTCCATACTTGTCATTGAAATCCTGATTCCTGGACAATCCTTTCCAAGTACTTCTTGAAAAATCTCGATAACGTCATATCTTATAACAAGTCCAACGAAATTTCTTTCATCATCAACTACCGCAATAGATGGATACTTTTTTAATGAGTGCATTGTATCTTCAAATGGCTCTTCCGCTTTTACACAAATTGTTTGATGTGTTGCTATTTCACCTATTTTTATGTTTCTAATGTATTCTTCTTTTGACAATTCACTATAGAAGCAACTTCTAAAAATCTCAGCTTGTGAAATCATGCCAACATACTTATTTCCTGATAATACAGGTACGCTATCAATCTGTTTTTCTAATAAAAGATTCATTGCACGATCTACAGGATCGTTTGATTGAACCGTAATGACTTGATGATTTTGAAGCATTCGATGTTTTGCTAACATTCTATAACACTCCCTTCACTCTATTTATAACATAGAAAGGAAGCATTCAATTTAAACGGATTTGTCTAGATTTTGAACTTCTCAAATCTTATTTATCCACATCGACATTTAATGGGATTTTTAAACTTTGACCAGGTTTCACTTCAATACTTTGTAGATTATTTGCATCTTGAATAATTTCTTCACCATCTCGATTACCATAATATTTCATCGATATAGTAAATAATGTTTCCCCTCTTTTTACTTCATGATTTATTTCTTTTACGCCAACCGATCCATTTGAATCAGTTTCACTAGATGAAGGTTGAGGTTTTACTTCATTTGTTACATCACTTTTTATAGAAGCATTTTTAGTGCTTTCCTTTTTATTTTTATGGCTTTTAAATTTTTCAGTAGCAGCTAGTCTAACTTTTTCAAATTTATTTGAAGGAACGATTAAACTTCCTTTTGGAGTAAAAATTTTATCATATTTACTATGAACGAACTTAACTACGCCAAACGGTAGGAAAATAAAAATGATTACTAAAGCTGTAATCAATGGATATTTTATTTTCCACCATGGTCTTCGTTCATCTTCTTTTCTTTTCATCGTCTCACTTCTAGGTGGGAGATTTAATAGATCACTTGACTTGGCTGGATCTTTACTTTTTTGATTTTTTAATTTCTTATTTTTATTCTTTCGACTTAAGTCAGCTATACTATTACTTTGAAGCTCTTTATTCATTCCTTTTCTTCACTTTCCAAACTTAGTTTCATATACATTCCTAATACATAATCCAATATAAAATGAGCGAGAAATACAATAATGATATTATTTGTTCTCAAATATAAGTATCCGAGGAAAAAGCTTTCGATCAATACAACAGTTAGTAAAATTGGCTTTTTTACATAACGAAAATGAACTAAAGCGAAAACAACCGAAGCAATAATTAAACCGAATTTAGCTTGTATAAATCCTCTGAAAAGTAATTCTTCTGATAATGCAATTAGTATACAAAGCACTGTCATTTCAGGAATCGAAAGCGACGAAAAGAATCTTTTATTAAAGCCGCCATCATCTAGCAAACGTTCTGGAATCACAAAATTTAGTAAAATATTAAATATTACTAGTCCAACCCCAGCTCCAAAGCCATATAAATAAGTTTGATAATTTTTATAAAAATGTAAATCATTAATAAATTTACCAGTACCTATGAAAATCGCTATACAAATTATCGATATTGCTAAAATGACAAGTTGCGTACTATAAACACTTTTCTTTAAATAGTTAACGGGAATTTCTTGATTATTTAATTCACGTTCCATATCGTTTCCTCACAGCCCCAATTTATTTCTTAACTCCTGTTCCCATGAAAGTACTCCTGTATTTTCAATTTGCTCACGATCAGTTAAACAATAATCTTCAAATGATAAACCACAAATATTACAGCAGTTAGCTGGTTTATTATTTAAAATTTCATCAAAAAAAGAAAGATATTTTTCTCGATAACAAGTAGTGGAAGAAAGAAAATCAATCATCGATTTCAGCTTGAAATATTTTACTTTTTTCCTCTCTTTAATTAATTCTTGAATTGATTCATAAAACTCATAATTTAATTGTTCTTTATACAAGTTTTCGTCTACAATTACATTATTTTTGACCATTTCAGCATAGAACACTGTCCACTGAATTTCACTAAATTGAAAAACTGTTTTCCAATTTAATAATAAATTCTCATTCAATTTTATCGGATTATCTTCTAATTTTCTTAAATACGATATAAATGACTCAACTTGATTTACTGAAAGTATTTCGTCATCAATTAGTCTTAATGGTAATTCGTGGTCTTCTTCAGCTACAAGTAAAATTGCTATACTTGCCTCACCATCACGACCAGCACGCCCTATTTCTTGGAGATAATTTTCAATATTCGTCGGATATTGATAATGTATCACGAATCTTACATTCGGTTTATTTATCCCCATTCCAAAAGCACTTGTACATACAATTATATCAATTTGATTTTGAATAAATTGTTGTTGGATTAAGATTCTTTGTTCATGCTCCATCCCACCATGGTAATATGCAACTTTACAATTCAATTTTTCTCTTATGGTATGTGAAATTTTTTCGCATGTAGATCTTGTTCCGCAATAAACAATCCCTGGACCTTTTAATTTAGAAAGATAATCCGTTAATTTATCGATTTTTTGAATTTCTGAGTCTACATGATCAACTTGAATTGCAATATTTTCTCTATTAACTGAGTTAATATACTTGTGTACATGTTTTAAATCTAATGTTTCGATTATTTCTTCCCGGACGTTTTCACTAGCAGTTGCGGTTAATGCTAAAACTGTCGGATTGTTTAATTTCTTCTTTATTTCCCCTAAAGTTTTATATTCCGGTCTAAAATCGTGCCCCCATTGAGAAATACAATGTGCCTCATCAATAACAAATAATGATATTTTATGTGCTGAGAGCTTTTGAATTAAAAATTGATTTTGTAGCATTTCAGGAGAAACAAAAATAAATTTATAGCTACTTATATTATTTAATAAATATTTTTTTTGCTCAAAACTTCTAAAACTATTTAATGCAATGACTCGCTTATCTCCAAAGGCCTTTAATTGTTCGACTTGGTCTTCCATTAGTGAAAGTAATGGTGAAACGACCACAACAATTCCAGGTAAAAGTAGCCCAGTTAATTGATATAACAATGACTTTCCACCACCTGTTGGAAGCATCGCTAATACATCATTTGAGTTTAATAAGTCTTTTACGATTTCTTTTTGATTATTCCTAAAGGACTGATAACCAAATTTTTCGAATAAAACTTTATTTAGGTCCATGTAAATCACCCATTCTTGCAAGTGTAATACGAATTTGAAAATAGGATACTTCATTTAATAAATCTTCTTTAACCATTTTCATTTTCCTTGTATTGAGCTCAATAATTTTATTTTTTATGAGACTATATTGAATTGGCGTAATAAATTGTTCAATTGGAAATAACTCGTCACTTAATACACACTCTACGATATGATCTTCAATTGTACTAAGCTTTAAATTACGAATAGATGCTATTTCTTGAATTGTTTTCCCTTCTGCAAATAGACGCTTTGTCTCAATCGAAGTATTTGTTATATTTGTACTTTTTTCACCTTGAACAAATTTACTTAGAAAAGGGTAATCAAGTTTATTTTCAATTAAATTAGTGAGAATTTGGTGTAATATGTTGATTGATTTAATATAGATCGTCTCGACACTTTCATTATTTTCAGATGCTATTTGTTCTAGTGTCATTCCATAAGCATTAGCTCCAGATAAACGCTTTACAAATAGCAATGCATCATCATCACTTAAATTCATTAAAACCTTATGCAAGTCTTCATAAAAACAATTAACTAATTCAGTTTTTTTACCACCAAAATTTAGAATCACATTTTTTACCCATTCTTGGATATCATAATCTTGATTAACAGCTCTAAAATACTTTTGATTCATATTTAAGTTTGAAATTGTTTGAAAGAACAACGAAAATCTTTTCCAAAAAATTTTTTGAATACTAGAAAACCTTAGTCCATTTATAAATATGAATTCTTTGAACTGTAAATTTTGATTTTCTATATAAGCTAGCCCATTTTTATTTAATAAATATGTATTTTTATGTTCAGATGCTTTTATATACCCTATATTTTCTAAACCATTTATTATGTTTTGCATAGTCTGTTGAGTAAGGAATGGGAATAGGCCGAAAAATGATGTTACATTGTAAAAATGAGAATCTTGAATAATTTGAGCACTTTGTTTACCTTTTAATAAATACAAAATACCTTGTACAGTTCGCTCGCCATTATATCGATGAATTAAAAAAAGTATGATTTCTTCCAATATTGATCGTTTAGACATTGTATACCTCACGGATATAATTATTAACAATAATATATTTGAATATTTTTTCAAATAATAAATAGTAGTACAAAAATATTTGTGCATTTTTTTTAAATAGTTATTATTTATTCTAGCTTATCATATGTATCAACAACCGAACCATTTTTTACGTATAAAAATCATTATTTATTTTATTTGAGATTTCATCATTTCTCGTTTTTTTCAAAACCTTGTACAATTATATTGAAAAGTTTTGGAAACCGTTTTAAAATGTTTACAGGTACATTACAAAAAAAAGTATCTGTAACAAAAACAGGGAATAATTTGGGAGGTCAATACAATGGCAAAATATACAATCGTTGATAAAGACACTTGTATCGCATGTGGCGCTTGTGGCGCAGCTGCACCTGATATCTATGACTATGATGATGAAGGGATCGCATACGTTACTCTAGATGATAACCAAGGAATCGTTGAAATTCCAGACGTTTTAGTTGATGACATGATGGATGCATTCGAAGGTTGCCCAACAGATTCAATCAAAGTTGCTGACGAATCTTTCGATGGCGACGCTTTAAAATTCGAATAGTAAAAACTGCGACGAATTAATTTCGTCGCTTTTTTTATTTAACAATTTAATGATAAAGTATAAATCCAAAGACTTCGGACTGTATGCTTTAATGAAAGACGCGAGCAAGATATTAGCCCGAATAAAGTTTAAAAAACAAAAAGTGTCTACTAAATTTAGTAGACACTTTAATATATTTATACGTTATGAACGTTCATTCTTTGAGTTAACCAAACTTTTAATTTAGGGTATAATACTAAGGTTATCACCATAATTAAAATTCCTTTTAACAAGTTAAATGGCATAATTGACACAACAATTACTTTATTTGGTAGTGGATAATGCATGAAATGTGCATATGCAGGTAATAGCACAAAATAATTCAAAATACTTAAAACTACAGTCATTGCGATCGTGCCTACAATTAATCCTATCGTTAATCCCTTTATAGTGCGATATTTACGAAAGAAATACGAAGCAGGTAAAATATATACTACCCCTGCAATAAAGTTAGCTAACTCTCCAAGTCCGACTGTCGTAGTACCTTTAATTGCAATATGAAGGATGTTTTTTATTAAAACTACAGCAATTCCAGCAAATGGACCAAAAACGATTGCTCCAATTAATGCGGGAAGCTCGCTAAAATCTAGTTTAAGCCAATCTGGAAAAATCGGAATTGGGAATTCGATCAACATTAGTAGATATGAAATACTACTAAGCATTGCTACGATCACCATTATATTTACTTTGTTACGTTGTTGCATTTACCTCTCTCCTTTTTCCCGATCATATCAAGAAAAATGAAAGGTTCGCTTAAGTAGCGTACTATTTGCAAATAGCTTTATAAGTTCAAATCAAAATAAGAAAACTAATTTAAAATTATGCAAATAAAATAAAATCCCCTATTTTTAGAAATAGGGGAGAATTTTCAGCACGCCAAATAAGCGTTCAAAAAGATAAATTTTTTGAACTTGCGAACCTCCATCTTCTCCCATCCAGACTATACTGTCGGCTCTAGAATCGCACTAGATCCTGCCCAAAAATCAGGCTCGCGGGCTTATAAGCAATGCTTAATTACCGCCGGTGGGGAATCTCACCCCGCCCCGAAGATAGATCGTATATTAATTTACATTTTTAATGTTACTAAATTAAATACAGTTTGTAAATAAAAAAATCTACCTACTCAATTAGAGCATTTCGTAGGTTTTCTTGGCAAAAATTTACCAATGTGTAATCGTTTTGATCGTGTGCATATACCAAAAGTACAATTGTTGTAAAAATCGCTTTAAACTGCGCAAGTTTCTTTGAAGCTTCAGACACTTTACCATAAATTGCATAAAAAGACTCTCTCTGATCAAACGGAATTAGACTATATACAATTGATAAATCTAATTCACATTTTCCGATATGAGCGTCCCCCCAATCAATTATTCCTTTCAGTTTGTTTTGTTCATTTACGATAATATTTTTAAAATGTAAGTCCCCGTGAACTAGTATCAATGATGTCTCACTCTGAATTTCAACTAAATTTTCAATATAATGGTTAATTTTCTGTTCATCTACAATTAATTTATTCCGTATAGCTTGTTGAACATATTTTTCTAGTTGCGGCTTTCGAAAGTTAATATCTAATCTCCTCAGCTCATCGTACGGTAGTTTAATTTTCGCCAATTCAATTAGATCAATTGAGTGTAGCTGTTTTAAGAAGATTGCGAGTGGTTCAATCAATGCTATTCTTTCTTCTCTATTCAATCGAATTGGAGGCTTTCCTAAAATATAGCTATAACCTAAAAATGGCCAAGGAAATAGTTTTGAAGGCTTACCATCAAGTACTGGCACGGTTGTATTCATTTCAAATTGATTATGTATTACCGGTAGTAGATTTTTTTCTACGTTTAAGATCTTTACTGCAATTTTTCTACGTGGAAATCTAAGTAAAATTTCATTGTTTAAGCTAAAAACAGTATTATCAAATCCTTCTCCAATTTTTTTAATTTCTTTTATAGTAATTCCAGGGAATTGCTCTTTTACTATTTCTTTCACTAATCCTTCATTCATTACAATTGCCGGATCCCATATGTTAGACATTTCTTTCTCCTTAACAATAAAAATAGAACTTCACATTATAAATGTACTTTACCAAATTTAATAGCAAATTACATTTATATTTGAAGTTCTAAAAACAATCAATAACTTATTAAACTTTAAGGATTTGAAACCATTTTTAATTCGTGAAAGTTTTTATCTAAAACTACTTCCTTTAATTTCTCTCGATTTCCTCCAATAAACAATAGACCAATCGTTAATACAAACACAACTATCAAAAAACACCTTCTAAGAAAATCAACCATTGTATTATTTCCTCCTACCCATGAAATTTGGTTTTCTGACGAGCCCTGTGCATTAGTAGACGATTACCAAGAAAGTTTTTTTAACTTTATAAAGAAAATTTTGTGTTAGGATAGCCTGTTCCTCTTTTTTTGACATTTAAAATGAACTTTCATTCATACCCTTTAACTCTTCTATATGTATAAGAAACTCAGATTACTAGCAAATTGAAATGCTAAAAGATACACTAAATCATTCTATGATTGAAATAATCGATTTATACAAAAAAGTAGCGATTGTTTTGAAAAATTCTACTAAACAATCGCTACTTTTTTATTTATTTTTTATCTGTTCGAAATACAATTGCTCCACGTTCGTATTCTACATCCTTAATCGTTAAACGTGTATTTATTAACCTAGCTAGTGCAAAGAAGTAGTCAGATAGTCGATTCAAATATAAAAATACTGGTAAGTGTATGTTTTCTTGTTTCATCAATGTAACGACTGTTCGTTCTGCACGTCTAGTAACTGCTCTTGCTTGATGGATGATCGCAGCAGGTTTTGATCCACCAGGTAAAATAAATCGTTGTAATGGTGGTGTTGCTTCCATATACTCATCGATTAAAGTTTCAAGTTCTTCAACCATTTTCTCAGTCGTTTTAAACGGTATACTGTCCTTAACGACTGCTAAGTCACCACCACAATCAAATAATTCATGTTGTATTTTTTGTAGTGCATTGTATAAATCTATTGTATCTTCATGATCTAAATAAGTCATTGCGTACCCAACGATTGTATTTACTTCGTCAATTGTACCGTAAGACTCAACTCTTAAATCATCTTTATCAACTCGTTTACCTACTAAACTCGTTTGACCTTTATCCCCAGTTTTTGTATAAATTTTCATGAAAAACCTCTCCTTTTTTCAATATAAATTTAAGTTAAATTACATTACTCTTATATATAATGACTTTTTTATTTGTTTCAGGGTTATCTAAAATTTGAAAAGAAGTATCATATAGGCCTTTTAATATGTCTTCAGTTAAAACTGAGTTTGTTTTTCCCTCAATATAAATTTTGCCGTCTTTTAAACCTAATAGTCGATCACAATAAAGACTTGCTAAATTTAAATCATGGAAGACAGTTACAACAGTTTTATTCTCATTTTTTTGTAATTCCTTTAACATGTCCAAGATTTTAATTGTATGCATCAAGTCTAAATGGTTACTTGGTTCATCTAAAAAAATGTATGGGGTATCTTGTGCAAAGCATTGGGCAAGAAATACTCTTTGCCTTTCACCACCGCTAATTTCATTGATTAAGCTCTTCTCCATCTTATTAGTACCTGTCATTGACATTGCGCTTCTAACGGCTGTTTCGTCATGATCTGTCCAACTAGGAAAAAAAGAAGAAGAGTGGGCTAGTCGCCCTAATTTCACGGTTTCTTTTACCTCATATGAAAATGTATAGGAATTTTGTTGAGACAACACAGCAATCTTTTTAGCTATTTGTTTATTAGACATACTAGAAACTAATTCTCCATCTAACTTAACATTTCCTTTAGAAGGTTTAAAAAGTCCACATAGAATATTTAAAAATGTAGACTTCCCACTTCCGTTAGGTCCAATAATCCCTAGCCATTCTCCTTGATTGATCGAATAGGTGAGTCCATCCAAATCTGTATGAATTCCATCATATGAATATGAGATATCTTGACTTTTAATCATACTTTTCCTCTATTTCTTTTCAGTGATAGTAATATAAACGCAAACATTGGAGCACCTATTAAGGAAGTAATTACTCCAATTGGTAATTCTCGAGGCGCGAGTACTACTCTCGATAAAATATCGGAACCTATTAAAAATATGGCTCCATTTATCATTGATAATGGCAGTAATTTTTTATGTAGTGGACCAACTAGCTGTCTAGTAAAATGCGGAACAACTAACCCTACAAACCCAATTGTTCCAGATACCGCTACAGCTGCACCAGATAAAATACTTCCTGTTAGCAAAATTAGATAAGTAGATTTTTTCACATCAATACCTATATGCTTTGCATTTGTACTACCAAATGTCATCGCATCTAGATGTCTATTTTGACTAAATAAAATCAAAAATGAAACAATTAAAAATGGTAGTAAACTTAAAGAATACTGAATACCTCTACTTCCAATATTCCCCATTAACCAGCCGATTACTGCACGTAATTCATTATTCGAAAATGTGATAAATAATGATAACAATGCAGAACAAAATGAACTGATTATGATTCCACCTAATATGATTGTTTCGACATTTAAAGAGCGATCTAATTTTCTTACAAATAATAATAAGATTAAAAGTGTACCAAAACCAAATAAAATACTAACTACTGGTAAAGTAAAGTAAGTAACAATCGGTAAACTTATTTGAAAAAATAAAACAAACACTGCCCCTACAGATGCGCCCGAAGAAACACCTAATGTAAAAGGATCGGCTAATGGATTTTTAAGTATACCTTGAAACGCGACTCCAGCTAATGAAAGACACGCTCCTACTAATCCAGCCAACAAAACCCTTGGCACACGGATATTCATAACAATTGTTTGAATATCTGCTGGAACATAATTAGTTTTAAATATAGCATCAGAAAAGCTAGAAATGATAGAAGAAAAGGGAATCGATGTAGAACCAATCGAAACCCCTAAAATAAATAGAAAAATTAATAAAATAATTGGAAAGATAAAGATTAAATATGTATTATTTAAAAAGCTCTGGGTAAACCGCCTTTGCAATTGCTTCGACTCCCTCTGCAAGTCTTGGACCTGGTCTAGATGTTGTATCTGCATTAATATCATATACTTGTTTATTTTTGATTGCGCTTACTGTTTGCCAGTTCTTTCTAGCTATAATCGTTTTTTCTAGGTTTGGAGTAAAATCACCATAAGTAGTCAAAATTACGTCAGGGTTTGCTTTTATTGCTGATTCCTCACTGTACTGTACCCAACCTTTTTGATTTTCAGCTATATTTTTAGCATGAATCATCGAAATCATTTCATCTAGAAAAGTACCTTTGCCTGCTGTATATATTTCTGGTGGACCTGATATTTCAAGCCAAACCTTTGGATTTTTACCTGCTTTAGCTGTTTTTTTGCTAATTTCATCTAATTTTGTTTTCATTCCACTTACTACTTTTTTAGATTGCTTAGTTTTACCTGTGATTTCTCCAACTTGTAAAATTGTATCATATACATCATTAATAGTTGCAGCATTTTTAACGACAAACACATTGATTCCTGCTTGTTTTAATTGCTCTAAGCCATCTGCAGAAATTCCTAAACTTGATTCATGAGCTAATACTAAATCAGGTTTTAGAGAAATAATTTTTTCAACATTGTAAGTCATGTCAGCATTGTTTCCGCCAACTTTATCAATGTTTTTTACTTCCTTTGGATAATTATCAAAATCTGTTACTCCAACGACCTCTTTCCCTTCTCCAATAGAGTAAAGGATTTCTGTGTTACTTGGAATTAGTGAAACGATTCTTTTAGGTGCTTCTTTTAACGTAACTTCTTTTTTCGTAGCATCTTTAACAGTCATTGGAAAAGTTGCTTGTTCATTTGTACCTACATTCGATTTTTTTTGTGTCGTATCATTAGTACAACCAAATAAACCTAAACACAATAAAATCATGATAAAACTAGCTAAAAACTTCTTCATTTGAATCCTCCTAAAATTTTGGAAAGCATAAAAAAACCCCATTCATTTTGAACGGGGCTGAAACAACATACATATACAAGAAGTCTTGCAACTGCTGCTTCAAACTCTTACTCCCCGAAGAATTGAACAAGGATGACTTTAGCAGGTCTACTGACTTTGCTTCAACCTACTCCGTCCTTCCCATTCTTTCGAACAGTGGATAGCCGTTTCGTCCACATTACAGTTGCGGGGACAGTTCTGGATTGTAACCAGATTCCCTTTTAAGCAATACTTGCACTAAACTCATCAATATTTCATTAATTCAATCGTAAGATATATTGAGTAAGAATTCAATTATTTTATTTAGATTTTGTTGTGTAAAATACTATATTTCAATTATTTATCCAGGTGAGAACAGTCCAAACATAACTTTATTTAACTTGAAGTTTAGAAACTAAAATCTCAGGAAAATGTTTTATATGAAACAAGATTACTCTACATCTTTTTCGTTCATTCGTAAATCATGAGGGATTTTCACTTTAAATGTCGTTCCATGTCCAATCTCACTTGAAACCTTGATTGATCCACCATGAGCATTGACAATATTTTTAACAATTGCTAACCCTAACCCAGTACCGCTCCTACCTCTAGTACGAGCTTTATCGGCCTTATAAAAACGTTCAAACACAAATGGTAAATCTTCACTTGAAATCCCTGCACCCGAATCAATGAAACTAAATATTGTCGATGTTTCATTTTGACTTACAGATACAATTATTCTGCCATTTTCATTTGTATGTCTAATAGCATTATCAATTAAATTAGTAAAAACTTGCTCCATTCGATCTTCATCGATATATACATCTACATGTGGAACATTATCGATTTCACCAAATAGCTTAATATTTTTTTCTTTTGCTAGCCCTTTGAACTTACGTAAAATTCGATCTACAAATTGAATCAATGGGACATGATCTCGATTCAATTCAGTAAAACCATTTTCCATTCTTGCTAAATCTAACAAATCATTTACTAATCTACCCATTCGAAGTGACTCATCATAAATAATTTGTGACAACTCTTGCATTTCTTCTTTAGATTCTGCTACACCATCTACAATCGCTTCGCTATAGCCCTGTAGTAAAGAAATAGGAGTACGTAACTCATGAGAGACATGAGCTATAAAATCCTTTCTCATCTTCTCCAAACGCCTTTGTTCTGTCACGTCTCGGATTACAGCTACAACGCCTCTTATATTTGTCTGATTATAAAGTGGTGACATTAAAACTTGCCAATTACCTTGATCAAAATTTAATTCAATAAATTGCTTTTTCTCACTTACAACAACTAATTCAAATAAATCTAGTAATTCCTTCGTTAAAACGAGTGACGAGGTTTCTTCTTCAAAATAATCATCATTAAGCATTTTTAAAAAGCGTTCTGCCGGTGGATTTGTTGTTATAATTCGTCCTTCATTATCGATTGAAATAACGCCATCTACCATACTTGTAATTATATTAGAAACCTTTTCTTTCTCTTGCTTTAATGCATTCATATTAAAATTTAATTGTTTACTCATTTTATTAAATGAATAGGCTAGCTCTCCAATTTCATCACTAGAATGAATTGGCACTTTCACATTAAAATTACCCGAAGTCATACTACCCACAACTTCTTTCATCTTTCTTAACGGTGCTGTAATTTTTGATGAAAGGAAAAAAGAGAAAAATGTTGTTAATACGATTCCAATTGATGCAGCGAGCAAAACAAAATTAGTTGTTTGGTGAATCATTACTTTAACAGGTTGCAATGTTTGGTAAACAAATACAGCTCCATTTTTTGCATTAGCATTTAACGGCACACCAACAACTAATTTTTCCCTTTCACTATTTTCACCGTAGACTAGTCTTTTACTAACCTCTTTATCTTTAGTTAGTGTTTGGTCTAATACATCATCATTTTGTATTTCTTTAAAAGGTAAATCTTGTATTCCATATGTATTGTTTGAATACCACGGTTTTTGACCATCAATCGAAATAATTACTCTTGAATACCTACTCACAATATTATTTGATAAATATTCAATATTTGAAATTGGTTGGCCATTTTCAATTAATTGTGCAATTTTTGAAGCGTCATCCTTCATATTTTGTACTTGAAGGTCAATATAAAATTTTTCAAAAAAACCTATTAAGACAAATGTCAGAAAGGATAACACAAGAGATACTAATAATATAATTGTAAGCCAAAGCTTTCCAACTAAACTTCTTAGAATCATTACTCCTGACCTACTTCAAATTTGTAACCCACGCCCCATACTGTGACAATCATTTTTGCAGCATCTTCAGAGCTCTTACTTAATTTTTCTCGAAGTCGTTTGACATGTGTATCAACTGTTCGTAAATCCCCAAAAAAATCGTACTGCCATACAGATTTTAACAATGTTTCTCGATCAAAAACTTTCTCAGGTGACTTCGCTAAAAATAATAATAACTCATATTCTTTTGGCGTTAAGCTTATATCTTCACCAGCTACAATTACTTTATGAGCATCATTATCGATCGTTAAATGCGGAAACACTACTATGTCTTTTGCAGAAGTATTATCAGAAGTAAATACCGGTACTGGAGAAGCACGTCTTAATAGAGCCTTTACTCGAAGTACTACTTCACGTGGACTAAAAGGTTTAACGATATAGTCATCCGTACCAACTTCAAAACCTTGAACACGATTTGTTTCTTCACCTTTAGCCGTTAGCATGATGACTGGCGTTGTTTTAGTTTTTCGTAATTCCCTACAAACTTCAACTCCATCAATTTTTGGCATCATTAAATCTAGTACAATCAATGAATATTCATTCTTTAATGCTAAATTTAAAGCATCTTCACCATTATCAGCTTCATCAATACTATATCCATCACGTTCCAAATACATTTTTAATAATCGTCTAATACGATCTTCATCATCTGCTATTAATATTTTTATATTTTGTTCCATGCTTATAACCCCCTCTTCATAATTTTACATAATAAAAATCGTATATTCTAGTACAATTTGTGAACATTTTTACATAATTCTTTGAATTTATTATTTCCATAAATTAGTGAAAAAATCCAGAATCGAGCAGCGAAGAACTTAGGAAATTGTTTATAAATCTTTCTTTTCTTAACGTAGAAAAACCCCCGACACGGAAAATTCATTTCCTTTACGGGGGTTTTTAGTACATCTTTTTAATTATGCGTATGAGTGTAAACCTGCAATGATTAAGTTAACTGCAATCAAATTAAACATAATAATCGCAAATCCGATAACAGCTAGCCATGCAGATTTTTCACCTTGCCAGTTTCGTTTGAAACGAAGATGTAGGAAAACTGCATAGAATAACCAAGTTATTAATGCCCAGTCTTCCTTTGGATCCCAACTCCATAATTTCGTCCAAGCAATTTGAGCCCAAATCATGGCGAAGATTAGTCCACCAAGAGTGAATACTGGAAAACCTATCGCAACAGCACGGTATCCGATTTCATCTAATAATTCACTATCTACCTTCTGAACAAAAGGCTGTAAAAATGCTCCAATTCGTTTTCTAAGGATTAAACGAATAATTGCATATAATGCTGCACCTGCAAAAATTGACCAAATTACTGTGTTCAATTTTTTAGCATTCACCATAGCTGGCATTTCTGCAAGAGCTTCAAATTTACCTTCTGTTTTTAATTCACCTTTATGAGGTCCTACTAGTGAAGGAAGATTATAAACCATATCTTCTTGAACTTTATCTTTATTGATCCAAGTATACTTTGCTTCGTAGCCTGATGCAGTAAATGCCGTTGAAATAACGATAAAACCAACAACTGTTACTAAGAAGTACAAAACAGCTTCTAACCAAAATGTTTTCTTATTTGAAACTTTTTGATTGATATTTTTAATTAAATAAATTAGACCTGTAATAAAACTAATAGCTAAAATAGCTTCTCCTAATGCCGCAGTCGTTACATGAATGTATAACCAATAACTTTTTAAAGAAGGAACTAATGGCTTAACTTCGTGTGGAAATACTGTTGCATAAGCAATGATAATAATCGACAATGGTAATGCGAAAAGTCCGATTATATTTAAGCGATACATGAAATAAATCATAATAAACGCAAAAATCAACATCATCCCAAAGAATGTAATAAATTCAAATAGATTACTAACAGGTGCGTGTCCTGCTGCAATCCATCTAGTAACAAAATAAGTAAGTTGTGATAAAAATCCAATAATCGTTACAGAAATACCAATAGTACCCCATTTATTAGGACCATTATCATTTGTTTTCATCGAGCCGCCAAAAAAGAAAGTAGCTACAATATAACAAATAAACGCGGTAAATAAAAAATTACTACTTAGCTCGTACATATTTTCCCCCTAATTAAACGCTTTTCTCAGCTTGTTGATCAATAGGAACTTCAATCTTTGTGTCTCCCAACACTTTCTTCAACTCTTGCTTTAATCCATAATAGTTTTTATTCGTAAATGCCGCTATCCAAATTTCCCCATCTTGATTTTGGATCCAAATACGACGATGGTACCAATACATACCTTGTATAACACCAATCATAAAGATTGCTCCACCAAGTGCTAGTAACCATAGTGTTAAATCTTTTCGAACAGTTAATCCAGTTGAATCTTTTGTTTCAATACCAGCAAATGACATCTTAAACTTATTTTCCCCATTTGGTTCAATATTTTGCTTAATTGCAACGAATGCTACTTCACCTTTTGGCGTTTTTGGTGTTGTCATTTTAAATACAAATGCTGGGTTGTCTGGCTTTCTTGTTTTCGTATCAGGTTGACCATCAGAGTTAAAATAAAAATCAGGAAAATAATTTTTAAGTTCTACTTTATATCCATTTTTCAAATCATAAAATTGTTTTGGATTTTGTAAATCCACTTTAATTGGACCTAATTTTTCTCCTGTTTGTTTATTTTGTAATGTAAATAAAAATGCACTAAACTCTCCAATTCGATAGTCTACTTGATATAGAGCAAAGTTTTGAAACTTTAGAGGCTCATTTACTTTAATACTATAATCTTTTACTTTTTTAAGTTTTGGGTCTTCCCCAGGTATTAAATTACCTTGTCTTTTATATAGCGTAACATCAGCCTGATAGTTTTTTGGAATTTTGTCATTTCCATAACGCTCAATAGCTTTTTTATAGATTTTACTTTCTTTATTTTTATCGTAAGTTTCCATATGAAAATCTTTTAATTTAATATAATAGTTTTGATTTGTACCAACTACAGGTTTTAATTCACCTTCTTGAACCCATAAAGCCTTGTCCATGTACATTCCTGGAACATATCTCAACATAACTGCTATCAAAAAGATAATTAAACCAATGTGGTTTACATATGGACCCCAACGAGAGAAGCGACCTTTTTCAGCTAAAATATTGCCATTTTCTTCTCGGATTTTATATCCTCTTTTTTGCAACTTAACTTTAGCTTTTTCAATTTCTTCTGGAATATTATCAACTCTACTAATTCCAAACATTTTTTGTCTTTGTAAAAAGTTTGGGTGTCTAGTAACCGTTTGTTTGTTGAGCGCTTTATAGAGTGGTAAAATTCGATCTAAACTACAAATTACAAGTGAGATCCCAATCGATGCGACTAATAGCATAAACCACCAAGAGCTAAAAGTATTATCTAATCCAATTGCATCGTAAATCTTACCAAAAATACCATATTCGTCTTGATAAAACGTTGTTGGATTCGCAGTTGGCGGTAGTAAATCTCGTTGTGGAAAAATAGTACCTAGTGCTGCTGCTACTAGAGTTATAATTATTATGATGACTGCTACCTTTACGGATGAGAAAAAAGTCCAAACTTTATCGATAATTGTTTGATTATTAACGATTGACCTTCTAGCAGTACCTTCATAGCGCATATCAAGTAATTCTGTTGCACCTTCATCTTGAGGTTTACCACACGATTCACATATTACAGTACCTACATGATTAAGATGACCACATTCACATTTAAAAGTCTCCATATTATTTCCCCTAACTAATGCTCACTCATCATTTTGGCAATATTTCTTTAATATAACTTTCAAAAGAACTCGGCGTCATTTGTCCAGTTACGATTCGTTTAATGGTCCCATCAGGACTTACAAAAAATGATGTTGGTAAAGGATTCACACCATATATATTTAAAACCTCTTGATCTTTATCAATTCCAACTGGAAACTTAAGTTTATAATCGCTTACAAATCTTTCTACAGAAAATTTCGATTCATCTGCGTTCATAGCAAGTAATTCAATACCTTTGTCCTTGTATTTTGAGTAGATTTCGTTCATAAAAGGCATTTCACGCTTACATGGTTCGCACCATGTTCCCCAAAAATTAACGATTACACCTTTTCCTTTTTCACCTGAAAGAGTATATTGT
The DNA here is from genome assembly GCF_002556365.1 of Bacillus sp. AFS002410. NCBI lineage: Bacteria > Bacillati > Bacillota > Bacilli > Caryophanales > Bacillaceae > Bacillus > Bacillus sp. AFS002410. The sequence continues at coordinate 120,131 of NZ_NUEU01000082.1, read as the reverse complement.
TTTCCAGTATTTAGCTCCGTCATTGCAAAGTTTGGTGCTTTACTTCCTTTTGTAATTACTTCATCATCCTTAAAGAAATTTATGTAAAAAGTATACCCAATTGCACAAAGCAAAACTAATAAGATAATTGTTCGTATTAACGTCCTATTTTTCTTCATATATACAGTTCCCCCCATATGATAGAATATCATTATTTCCTATTCTTGAATAGAATTTTGATATGTTTCAAAAAAGACTAAATTTTCAATTTTTTATACTATATTAATCATTTTTAAAGAAAAGAAAAAACTCGGTATTTACCGAGTCAGTGTGAAGACATAAGTCCAAATATATGATATCAGACTGATATAAACACAGTCTTGTCAAAATGCCAGCCATATAAGCAGTTAGCTTGTAAAAGGGATGCCATTCGAAAAGGAACGCGTTATCAACAGTCTGACTCGGCATTAGCGAGGCTTAGCTGAAGCCATTGCTCTTATTTTTTTTACTTCATGAGGTGAAAGTTCTCTTGCATCACCAGGAGTTAATCCAGTTAAATCTAAAAATGCATATCGCTCACGTTTTAATTTCATAACTGGTGATCCAATCGCTTCAAGCATTCTCTTAACTTGACGGTTTCTGCCTTCATGAATGATTAGTCTTATAATTGCAGTATTTTTGCCTTTATCAAGCGAAATCATCTTAACTTGAGCAGGAGCAGTTTTCCCATCCTCAAGCATAATTCCTCTTTCTAACTTACGCAATCCCTCCTTAGTAGGGATCCCCTTTACTTTTGCAATATATTCTTTATCTATTTCATATTTTGGATGTTGAAGTAAATTTGAAAATTCTCCATCATTTGTTAGTAAAATAATACCTGATGTATCAAAATCCAATCTACCAATTGGATAAATACGTTGCTTAATCATTGGAAAAAAGTCTGTTACAACTTTTCTACCTTTATCATCTGACACACTTGATATTACGCCTGATGGTTTATATAAAAGGAAGTAAACTGGCTCTTCTTTATCAATAGGAATCTCTTCCACTTCAACACGATCATTACCGCTCACTTTTACACCTAACTCAGTAACAACCTGACCATTTACTTTTACTTTACCTTCTTTAATTAACTCTTCTGCTTTACGACGAGAAGCAATTCCTGCCCTAGCAATAACTTTCTGTAATCTTTCCATTCGATCATTTCACCTCTTCAACCATCATACAGATTTATACAATTGAAAACAAGTAGAAAAGAAAAGGAATTAGCTTTTAAAAGGAAACGAACAAAAAAATAAAACAAAAATCTAATACTTTACTGCATTTTATCTGAGTCGATTCCACTGACCTTCTACTCATATTTTCAAAAATCTATCATATAATTTACTAGATTTGCAGAAATGAGGTAATAGAAATGAATTTAACTTTAAAACACCCTTCCGCATTTGATCGCTCAAAAATAATAACGCCAGGTAGTGTACTGATTACTAAAAAACATGAAACAATCTACATGCTTGTTTTTGAAGAAAATGAAGATGACTTCCCATATGTGCTTATTTCACTATCAGATGCTAAACTAGTCCAAAATTATGACATTATGCCAACATTAGGTGATATAGAAGATTGGATTGGTGAAATAACGTTAGTTACACAAAAAAATAAACTTTCTATTACAATTCAAGCAAATTACTAGTTTGCTGTTTAATCTATTAAAATTCCGTCAATAATATAATAAGTAAAAATGAAAAAGGAGCTTACTATATGAATTATTCCTTTAATCCTGCCATAAAATATAATTCAGTCGGTTCGTTTAAATTAGGCGATGTTTTTTTCACATCAGATAAACCTGCAAAAGCATACAAATTAATCTATGACTCTACAGAAACGAATTATCCATACATATTACTTTGCCTCGATGATGCAATCTCAATCCAAAGCTTTGATGACATTCCAACAATTGAAGATATTGAAGAAAACATCGGATCAATCAAGTTTACTGTCCCTAAAGAAAAATTACTTCTTGTGATTAATTAACTAACAAGATCCAATAAGAACGAAAGATTAGTAAAAAAGAAACGTTATCGATTTAGGTGACGTTTTTTCGCTGTTGAAAAAAGAACATTAATCAGCGATGTTTCTAAAGATAAATGAAGCTCTATGAGGTTAATTACCTCTTTCTTTAGCGCACCTGCGGGGTAAAGTGAACTATACCGACAAAATGATTGGACTTTTAATCCAAAATCAAAAGCATTTTAATGATTTTTAATAGATTTAAGCTTTATGATCAATTTTCAATCGATTTCACTGTCATTTCATTTCATTATTGTAAGTTTAGCTCGCATTTATTAATGATTCATTGGCTTATTTGCAGTTTATCAAAATATATTTGCAGATTTGGCTTTTTTATTTGCAGTTTCCGTCATTTTATTTGCATTTCTACCATTTTTATTTGCAGCTCGGCTTTTTTATTTGCAGTTCTTCCATTTTTATCCACAGTTCGGCTGTTGGCATAACAATCTTTTATCAAACGTAAAAAAACGTCATCAATTTAGATGACGTTTTTCATATTAAGCAAATACACTCTCTAATGTTTCGTCAGATTGCTCGCTCCAATATTTCAACCATTTTTTTGCGCCTTCAAGGTCGTGAAGTTTCGCTTGGCCGCATTGAAGTTCGTTTGCAGCTGGTACTTCTTCGACTTGTAATCCTAGTTCAGCTGTTTTACGTAATAATGTGATTACTTCTGAAATTGTTGGTGTACCAGCAATAATTAAGTAAAATCCAGTTTGGCATCCCATAGGAGATAAATCGATAATTTTAAAAGGGTCTCCAGCAGGTACTGCTTCTCGGACGTTTAATGCTAATAAGTGCTCTAAAGTGTGGATTGTAGCAGGTTGCAGAGCTTGCTTATTCGGTTGGCAAAAACGAATATCATATTTTGTTACAACTCCGTCTGTTCCAACTGCATGTGTCCCACAATGTCTAATATAAGGTGCTACTACTTTTGTGTGATCTAATTCAAAGCTTTCTACTGATGGCATAATCTATTTCCTCCTAAATTTCTTCTCTCTATTTTTTTGTAGCTTCAACGATCCATACAAAATCATTATATTGTTCGAATTTCACATCAAACCCATTTTTTTCAAAATGAGAACGAACAACTGGAATTAATGGATAGTATTCTCTTTTTAAATCGTCTCTTAAATTGATAAAATTTGCCTGTTCTGCTTTTGTAATTTCGTTTTTATATTCGTTTTCAGTTAAAAACATTGTATCTGCAAATACAATTTTCCCACCCGAATTCAATAATGAGCTATATATTTTAATAGCTTCATATTTTTCAAGATCAGTTAGATGATGAAATACATATGAACTAACAATTGTATCAATTTGTACTTGTGGTTTTGGAAAATCAATTAAATCTCCATCGTGAATTGTAATAGTTTCTCCTAATTTTTTTGAAGCGATAATTCTCATTTCAGGAGATGGTTCGATTGGAAATACAGTTTTTCCTGCATCAAAAAGTAATTTTGTTAAATTGCCTGTTCCTATTCCAAATTCAAGAATACTATTTCCACTTCTTTTAACAATTTCACCTAGTATTTCATCATAACGTCGAAATGCTTCTTTATATTCTGGGTCATGGCCTTGAACAAAAGAATCGTAACTATCTGCCCAACCAGTAAAAACATCTAAAAACTCTCTACCCATTTATCTCACCTTTGATGTTTGAAATATTAATGCTTGTTCTAGGTCTTCAATTAAATCTTCAATATCTTCTAAACCGATTGATAATCGAATTAATTCATCAGAAATTCCTGAAGCAATTCGTTTTTCCCTTGGAATCGATGCATGCGTCATTTTTGAAGGAATTCCTACAAGACTCTCAACTGCTCCTAAACTTTCTGCTAAAGTGAACCACTTTAACTTGCCTACAAATTCTTCTGGATCTAGACCTTCTTTTAATTCAAAAGATAACATGCCACCAAAACCACTGCTTTGTTGTTTTGCTAATTCATGATTTGGGTGAGTCGATAATCCAGGATAGAAAACTTTATTTACATTTGGATGATTCGTTAAGAAATTGACAATTACTTCAGTATTTCTTTCATGCTCTTCCATTCTGATTCCAAGTGTTTTAATACCACGTTGTAGGATCCAACTATCGTTTGGACCTAAAACTCCACCAATTGAATTTTGGTAAAATGCTAATTCTTCTGCAAGGTCTTCTCTATTCGTTACAGCAAGACCCGCTACTACGTCACTATGTCCTCCAAGGTACTTAGTACCACTATGAACAACAATATCAGCACCTAATGTAAGTGGTTGTTGCCAGTATGGAGTAGCAAACGTATTATCTACAATCGTTATCAATTCATATTCATTCGCAAGTTTAGCAATTGCTTTAATATCAGTAATTTTTAATAATGGATTACTAGGTGACTCAATAAAAATCGCTTTTGTATTTGGTGATATAACATTTTCAACTAAAGCGATATTACTTGTATCAACAAATGTAGCTGTTACGCCTAAATTTGATAATACTCTAGTCAGTAAACGGTAAGTACCACCATATACATCATCGCCAACTACAATATGATCACCCGTTTTGAATAGACTAAAAACAGTATGAATTGCCGCCATACCTGAGGCGAAAGCAAATCCTGCAACTCCGTGCTCGATGTCTTTCATTAACTCTTCAAGAGCATGTCGTGTCGGATTGCCTGTTCTGGAATATTCAAAGCCTCTATGCTTGCCAACAGCATCTTGTTTATACGTACTAGTTTGATAAATTGGAACACTAACTGCACCAGTTGTTTCATCTCTACTAATTCCCCCGTGTATTAACGCCGTCTTTTTCTTCATTATTTATCCCTCGCTATATATGTTTTTACTTAAGTATCTTTCACTACTATCTGGGAAAATCGTTACGATTGTACTCCCTGGTTTTGCTTTTTGGGCTTCCTTTAAACTTGCGTATAACGCAGCTCCTGAGGAACTTCCTACTAAAAGCCCTTCATTTATTGCTAGTTCTTTGACTAATCGAAATGCATCCGCATCAAGAACTGTATAAATTTCATCAAAAAGGTTCGTATCTACAAACCCAGGAATGAACTCCATTCCAATTCCTTCAGTATCATGTGATCCAGGTTCTCCACCGTTTAATATGGATCCTTCTGGTTCAACAATGACTGTTTTTACACTTTGTAATTTATCTTTTAAATACATCGCTGTTCCAGTAAATGTTCCTCCACTTCCAGCACCTGCAACAAATACATCTATTTTTCCATCAAGCTGGTCAAAAAGCTCTGGACCTAATGTTTTGTAATACGTTCTTGGATTCGCTTCATTACTAAATTGTGAAGGTACAAATGAATTCGGTATTTCTTTTGATAGTTCATTTGCTTTTTTTATAGCACCTGTCATTCCATCTTCTGTAGGTGTGTTTACAATTTTAGCTCCAAGCGCTCTCATTAAAGTTTGTTTTTCTAAACTGAATTTTTCAGGAACGACGAATACAGCATTTACTCCATATTTTATAGCTGCTAATGCTAAACCAATTCCTGTATTACCAGCGGTAGGTTCAATTACTGTACCACCTTTTTCTAATTTACCTTCATTAAATGCACTTTCTAATAATTCCATTCCAAGCCGATCTTTTACACTTCCACCTGGATTACAGAATTCTAACTTTGCAAATAGTTTTGTTCCTTTTGGTAAGGGGAATGTTGTAATTTCAAGCAATGGTGTTGATCCAATCAGCTCGTGTACTGACTTTACAACTTTCATAGTTTCAAACTCCTTTATGTTACAAAAAAGGTTAGTTTCTTCCAATCCATTATATGCAACATGGGTAAAATTGAACGTTGTCTTAATACCAACTATTCTTATTGGTATTATAAGATATTAATACGGAATGCGCAATAAAAAAGTACTTTTATCCTGTTTTATAGGAATTAAAAGTACTTTTTATAATGATTAAACTGATATAGTTGTCTGTTTGTTTCATTAAGAAAAAAACATTGTGACAAAAATGATCGAAAAAATAATACTAATTGCATCTGCAATTAAGCCTACTTTTAAAGCATCTCCCATTTTACGAATGCCTACTGCTCCAAAATAGACTGTTAAAACATATAAAGTCGTATCTGTACTCCCTTGCATAGTCGAAGCTAACCTTCCAATAAAAGAATCCGGCCCATAGCTTTTAATTAAATCTGAAGTAATACCTAACGCAGCAGAACCTGATATTGGGCGAATAACGGCAAGTGGAAAAACTTCTGCAGGAATACCTAACGAACTTAATAATGGGCGTAAAAGTTCTACACAAAACTCTAACGCACCAGACGCTCTAAAGATCGAAATAGATACGAGCATTCCAACTAAAAACGGAATGAGTTGAACTGCTATCGTTACACCTTCTTTTCCGCCTTCTACAAAAGATTCATAAGTAGGTACTTTTTTCCAAGTTCCATGTATTAAGATTATTGCGATAATAAATGGAATGATATAAAGAGATACCGCATTCATATATCCCATTTATTTTCTCCCCCTTCGATTTCTCCTACTTGCAAAATAGCTATTTACAGCAAGTCCCCCAATAAAAGAAACAACTTGCGCCAGTATTGTAACACCCACTATTTCAGTCGGATTTGAAGAATGATACGCCATTCTAACTCCGATCACTGTTGTAGGAATTAATGTAATAGCACTCGTATTTAAAGTTAAAAAAGTAATCATCTCATCACTTGCTTCGTTGCTATTTCTATTTAATATTTTTAGTTGTTCCATTGCTTTTATTCCTAGAGGTGTTGCAGCATTCCCTAAGCCAAATAAATTAGCGACCATATTGGACATAATATAACCAAGAGCTGGGTGATTTTTAGGAATTCTCGGAAATAGGAAAGATAAAAAGGGTTGAAATATTTTCGAAAAAATTTTTAATAATCCAGATTCTTCTGCTATGCGCATTAAGCCTAACCAGAAAACAAGAACACTAACTAGTCCAATAATGATGGTGATTGCTTGCTTTCCTCCATCGAATACCGCTTTATTTACTTCGTCCATTGTGCCATTGACCATAGCAAAAATAAAACCAATTATTGTAAGAGCAACCCAAATGATATTAACCATCTGAGTGCTCTCCCATTAAGCTTAATAGAACATCTTTTCCATTTTGGATAATTTCTTTTGTAAATACTTTTACTTTACTATTACTATAAAAAATATTTCGAACCCCGATTTGTTCCCCTTCTAATTCAATAATTGCTTTCCCAACAATTGCACCGTTTGCGATTTTCTTTTTAGTAGGTTTTTGCATTTCGATTGTTATTCTCACCTGATCTCTCTCTTTCTTTTCTAACGGATAAGAGAAATCATTCTTTAAATAAACATGCCCTTTATATTTTTTATTTGTTACTTCCTTTATTCCGCCTTTACTTAATACTTTTGTTAAAGGATATTGACTAAATCCATATTCAAATAATGACATATGATCTTGCCAATCTTGCCCATCATTAAGTGTAACTACAATTAGATCCATACCGTTTTTAGAAGCAGTTGATACAAGTGTTCTTCTTGCTTTTTTAGTAAATCCTGTTTTACCTCCAGTACTATACTTATACATAAAAGTCAGTAATTTATTTTTGTTTTTCCATACATAGTCCCAAGATTCTGCTGTATTTGGCGCACGATGTACTTTCGTCCCAGCAATTTTTGCATATTTAGGATTTTGCATAGCGTATCTAGTTAATAACGCCATATCAAACGCAGATGAGTAATGCTCTTTTCCTTGCTGATCGAGACCCGACGGATTACTAAAATATGTATTACTCATTCCGATTTCTTTTGCTTTTTCGTTCATCATATAAATAAAACCTTCTATGCTTCCTCCAACAGCTTCTGCAATCGCATTAGCAGCATCATTCCCTGACCTAAGCATTAAGCCATACACTAAATCCTCTAGCTTAATTTTTTGTCCAGGTTTTAAATAAATTGACGACCCTTCAGTTTGCACTGCTCTTGAACTAATTGTTACAGTATTTTGCATTTTGCCAGACTCAACAGCTAAAAGCGCAGTCATAATTTTTGTAATACTGGCTATTCTTTCAGAGTCATGCATTTTTTTACCATACAAGATTCGTCCAGTTTTTTGGTCCATCAAAACGGCATTTCTAGCACTAACTCCTCCAAATGCTTTAACATTATTCGTCGGAATTAGAATTCCGATTAAAAATAAGCCAATGATTCCTAATACTAGCCATTTTTTCATCTTTCGCATCAACTCCACAGTTAGTCCTAATTAGTACAAGTTTACGAATTAAACTATAAAAAAATGACTTTTTTTAAGAAAAAAAGTGCTTAAATCCGTTAAGGTATTATCCTTTAGCGAATTTAAGCACTTCATAATGTATGGCATTTAGTAAAATGGTTGCCATTTTAATTGACTAGCATAATCATATCGATAATTGACATCTGGCCAATTAACAATGTTCCAAAAATTTGTAATGTATGCGTCCTTATCAAATTTATATTGTAAATAGTATGCGTGTTCCCAAACATCTAAAACTAGTAAAGGAATTGTATCCCACTGAGTAAATAGTTGATGCTTTTCAGTTTGAAGAATTTCTAAACGATTAGCTCTTGGTGCCCAAACTAAAATTGCCCAACCAACTCCTTCTACTTTTTTAGCAGCTTGTGTAAAATGCTCTTTAAAGTCATCATATCTTCCAAAATCATCTTCAATTTGCTTTAATAGCGCTCCGTGAGGTTGCCCTCCACCTGATTTACTTAAATTATTCCAAAAGATCGTATGCAAATAATGTCCAGACCCATGAAATGCAAGCTCTCTTTCCCAATGCTTAATTAAATCATATTGCTTATTTTTCCGGGACTTTTCTAACTCAATCTCGGCTTTATTTAAACCATCTACATAACTTTTATGGTGCTTATCATGATGTAGCATCATAATTTCTTTTGATATATACGGCTCTAGCGCATTATAAGGATAAGGTAATGGTGGAAGCTCGTGCTTACCAATGCCAACTTTTTCTTCAACGTCCATTACACGATAAGCGTAGCTATCGTCATACTCTTCTTCATTTAATATCGATATTAACCGTTCTTGTATATCGTCAACATCCATACTAATTTCATCTAAAAAAGTATTTTGATCTACATAATGATTCGTTGTTCCCATTCTGTTTAACAATAGTTTAATTTTATATTCTAATAATTCCTTTTCTTGAATATGGTCAAATCTTTCAGCCAGTAACTGTAATACATTTGCACACCAGATTTCGACTTCCCGAAAGTAAGTGACGAGTTCAGATTGATTTAACATCATACACCTCCAACAGAGAAAATAAATTTCTCTTCTACTCTCCATTGTATGACATTAAAATTATAGCTATTACCTGTATTCATGCGATTAACTTAGGTGAATCACATTTATTAGATGATTAATTTGCTTTTTCCAATGCCGTATGATTTTCTGAATAAAACTCCATTTTTAATGAAATCACTTTTTCCAATTCATATACAATCATCATTAAACTGGCTCTTGTTTCAAACTCATCTCTAGATTCTGGTAAAGGCATCTTTCTGAAATCATTCATCATATGATTGAATTCACCTAATAATTCAATTCCTGTCGATTTTTCTTTTAAATAAACACCCGTGTCTTCAAAAAATTCAGCAACAATTTTTGAATGAGGATAATTTAGCTCAACTTTTTTTAATAAAGGAATAATTTGGTTGGCTATTATTTCAAATTGGCGCTCCCTCATCTCAAAATAATTAATATAGTATAAATTCGTTTTTATAAAGCTATTTTCAACTTGTCTATACGCCAATGTTTTAGCAGTATGTAATAGTGCTTTAGTTTCATTTATTAAATCATTTTGTAAATCTTCATCCTTACCTTTCATTTTTAAAGCGATCCCAAGAAGTAACATCTTAAAGTTTTGTTCGATTTTCTTTTGAGATTCAATCATTTTCTTCTCAATACTTGGCATATATGTATTCATAATTAATGCAATCGAGATCCCTACTGCCAATATTTCTACTTGATTTAATAAAAATGAAATTGATTTATCATTTCCTACATAGATTTGTAAAACGATTACTGAGCTTGGAATGATACCTTCTTGTAGTTTTAATGTGACTAATAAAGGAATTGTTAACAGAAAATAAATGACTACTGTCAATGGTGTATAACTCAAAAACTCAAACATCATCCACCCAATTAACATTGCAATAACTGAAGCAACAAACCGTTGGATCGCAACAATAAAAGATCTGCGTTTTGTATTTTGAATACTTAATAAAGTAACTACAGCCGCTGTACTATAATTTTGCAGATGGAGTGTTTCGGCAACCAAGAGGGATATTCCACTACCTATTGCTGTTTTGATTGTCCTTTGTCCTATTGAATACATTTGTTTCATTTCTAATCCTCTTCTCTTACAAAAGAAATTTCAATTGTATTGTAACTTATCCCGTATATAAATTTCTAGAAATATCCAATTTTTTTATTGTTTTAACCCAAAATGAAAAGACTAGAAATTTTTTCTAGTCTTTTGTCTTAAACATACTATTTACATTTAACTATATTCTAATTACTGCTTGTATTGTTGCATTTGTTTTGTTGAGTAATCCGTTTCATAATACTCAAGTTCTTCACGCATTTGTTGAAAAACCTTTTCTAATGACGAAAATAAATCTTGAACAGTACTTGGTACAGCTTTATAAAAAGTAATCGCTTGATTACCTGTGTAAGCTGCACGGCTATTTTCATACCACGCATCATTTTTAGGAGAGAAAAATTCTGCAATGCATCTGTGATAAATTTTATGTAATGTGTTTTCTGCAGTTGCTTTATGAAACTGTCCACTTAATATTTTCTCACACACTTCCTGTGCGTCCTCACAATAAACTGTAATTCTACGCAGTGACGACAGGATTTTCTCTAAGTAGTTACTATCCACTTTTGAATCTTCATGTTGAAATGACGGTAAAGAATTCTTATTTAAAAACAAATTACATTCTAGACCAACAATACCTAATTGATTTCCTACAATTTTTAATTGATGCTCTACCATCTTATTCGACATTTTATTCCCTCCGTTAAATTAGATCGATATTTCAATTTTATTTGAATTTTGTTTCATACTTTTCGCATAACCTACTACTTTATCAAAATCAACACCTTGTAACTCTTTTGAGAATTGATCTAATTCATTAATATATATTCGCTTTCTTCCTCGATAGTCAGGATTTTTAATAATTAATGCAAGTGCAACTATATCGCAAAAATCAACCGAAAGATTTTCATTTTCAAATAATCTAGTTGTTTCCAACGCACTAAATTCTGACAGTTTTTCTTCGAAGAATCTTACATATAAAACAGAAGTTACAATTTTTTGACCATTATATTCATATTCAACTTCAGAGCGATTAAAAAAATCTTCTGAAGTATTTGGCTGAGCCTTTACTAATTCATACCCATGACAATTATAAATTAACAATTCTTTCACCCTCCAAGATTTCCATACTATTAGTTTAACATAGGATAAGGTAATAATTGCAGAATTTTTTAACTAATCTTCCTTTTCAAATTTACTAAAAAACAAGTCTGCTTCTGCTTCTACCTCTTCCATTTTTAAATCTTGTGGTAAAGGTGGTAATTCTTTTATATTTTTTAAACCAAAATAATCTAGAAACTCGGAAGTTGTTCCATATAAAATTGCACGCCCTGTACCTTCAGCTCGTCCAACTTCTTTTATTAAATATTTTGAGACAAGAGTTTGGATTGGTTTTTCAGTCTTAACTCCACGTATATCTTCAATTTCTGTTCTCGTGATTGGCTGCTGGTATGCAACGATCGCTAAAGTTTCTAATGCTGCTTGTGATAACGAAGAATTCGATGGACTTTCAACTAATTTTTTGAAAAACTCACCATGCTCTCTTTTTGAAGTAAGTTTATATCGATTTGCTAAAATTCTAATCTGTAAACCTCTATTAGGTTGTTCGTATTCTTTTCTTAGGGTTTCAACTAGTTCTAAGACATCTGATTGATTTAGTTCTAGTGTCTCTGATAGCTCCACGATTGATATCCCTTCATCGCCAGCTACAAATAATAAACCTTCTAAAACACCTAATAAATTATTTTCCTGCTCCATTACAAGTACACCTCAGCTTGCTTTTCTTCAAAAACCTCCCGTGATGTTAGAAAAATTTCTGAAAAATTTTGTTCCTGTTCTACGACAATTTCTTTTGTTTTCATTAACTCCAAAATCGCTAAAAATGTTACTACGATACTTTCTTTCTCATTATATGGGAAAAGACTAATGAAATTAGTTCGCTTTTTTATACCTTTTAAGAAGGTAATTATTTCATCCATTCTTTTTTCAATCGATATTTCTTCACGTACGATTTTAGTTTGTAGTGGCTCTTGTAACTTTTTACGTTTAAAAAGCTTTTGGAGAGCACCAAACATATCATAAATCGTTACATCCGTCGGCATCACAATATCTTCTGGTCTAGGTCCGTATTCTGATAAGTCAACCGGATTTCGGGTAAAAATCATCGCACGTTCTGATTCTTTTTCCTGAAATACAATCGCCGCTTCTTTAAATTGCTTATATATAATTAATCGATTCATTAACTCGTCTCTAGGGTCTTCTTCAAGTACCGCATCCCAATCAGCTTGTTCTTCATGATTAGGTAAAATACTCTTACTTTTCATTGCAAGTAATTCAGCAGCCATCACTAAATACTCACTTGCAATGTCCAATTCTAATTCTTTCATTGTATGAATATATGAAACATATTGATCTGTTATTTCAGATACAGGTATATCATAAATATCAATTTCAAATCGTTGAATTAAATGAAGTAATAAATCTAATGGCCCTTCAAATGCATCAATTTTAACTTCATATTGCTTCACAAACTACTCACCAACTTACATTCATAATAAAAATATATTCTTTAACAGTATAAAGTATTATTTCATAAAACTATATAGCAGAAAAGGATTTTTCGTTAATGAAGTTACATAGTTCCACATTTTTTAGATTTCTGCCTATACCAATTTCTAATAAATTTCATAATATATCAGTGCAAGAGAATTATTTTTTTTGGTAAGGAGGTTATTTCATGAGTAAAGGTGCTGTTTCTCCAGAGTTCGGCGGTTTCGGCCACGGCAGAAGCTTTGCTTTAATCGTAGTATTATTTATTTTATTAATCATTGTTGGATGTGCTTTCGTCTGCTAATTTAACCCCGTGAATTAACAAAACGTGAAAGCCTAGACATAAGCTCTAGGTTTTCTTCTTTTTAAATAATTCCATTTCTGTTAAAATTTGAGTAATAAAGAGGTGAAAAACTTGGTCCATTACAATAAAAATGAACGATACATAAAATACTTATGTCATTTCCATTTTGATCATGATTTTTTTGAATGTCATGAAATTCTTGAAGAACAGTGGAAGCTTGAGTTAAATGAGGATTATAAAAAAGTATGGTTAGGTTTAATTAGATTATCTGTTGTATTATATCATTATAGAAGAAGAAACTTTACTGGTGCAAAAAAATTAATGCGTCATGTTATTGCATTTTCTAATGATGAAAATTTATTAGCAATGGCCGGACTTGACTCTATTCACTTTAATAAAATCATTTCAAAATTACAGCTAGCTATTCAAAATGAAACAGATTACAAACATTTTGATCTTCCGCTAAATGACCGTGAATTATTCAGACGTTATCAAAATCAAAAAGAACATTACTCAACATTTACTGAAGAATTAATAAATAAACATTCAACTCGTGATCGATCAGATGTTATTACGGAAAGATTAAAACAGTTGGAATTAAGAAGAAATATTTAAAAAGGTGCTCTTAAGAAGAGCACCTTTTAATTTGTAGACAAAAAACTGATTTTCAGACAAGTTGCAAGCGCTTGCTTTTTATGCGCAAAGACTCGTTAAGAACGGAATTATTATAGACGGTAATGAGTTTCTTTTTATAACACCTTTAAACTAGTGTGACAATGTTCAATAAATGAAGCTATTTCTTGTGTTGTTACAATTGTATAGTCAGTATATTGAGATCTAATAGCATCGTAAAGTGACGTTGCTATACCTTGATTTCGGAATGAAGGGTTTACACTCAAATGTTTAATTAAAATAACTTTATCTGGTAATAATTGTATTCCAATAATCCCTACAATATCGTCTAATTTCCAAAGGAACAAATGATTATCATCATTTGTTTCATATTCTTTTATTGTATTTACTAAGATTTTTACTGTCTTCTCATTTGGCATAAACGAAAGCAGGCCCATTGCAATTTTCTCATATGTTTTCTTATACCTAATTAACATGTTAACCCCTCTTAAACATTATTAAAACTCTAAAATATCCTCTAAATCAATACATAATATATGATTGATTATCCCTCTATAGTACGACAAATACTAAAAATCGTTCCAAATATATCAATATTTCAAATATATAATTCACACATTTTTCTGTCAAGTCTCAAAACACAGGATTTAGCCACAGGAGGAATAAGTATACGGGAAAAGTACATATGAATTTAAAAGCATATAAAAGGCTTTAATCCCTGTCTCTTAGGCTTTTGTCACCAATATTGTTTAATTGAATAAAGTAAATTTTAGTTAGAGTTTTAAAAAAGGGTGATCATTATGAGGTTGGATTTGGATTATACATCGCCAAGTATTCAATATACTTATGATTTGAATAAAAATCATGCATTTGTGAAAGACAATCAAAATGTAATCAATCAATTAAGCGTAAATGAAATGAATTCTTTAGATAATTTATCTTTATTGGATATTTTTTTAAGTGTTAGTAATGTTGTTGAGCCACATTATCATCAAAATTCATCTGAATTAGTTTATTGTATAGCTGGGTCTGCGGTTGTCTCAATTTTGAATCCTTATACAAAACAGCTTTTAAATTTCCCAATTACGCCGGGTCAAGTTGCAAATGTTCCACAAGGTTGGTGGCATTATGAAATTGCAACTGTTGACAATACTCATTTATTAGCAATATTTAATGCGCCTAGCCCTGACGTTATTTTATTCTCTGATTTACTGAAGTTTACCCCAACAAACATTGTATCGCATACTTACTGTTTAGATGAAAATCAATGGAAGACAGCAACAGCTTCTTTACAACCTTCTGTATTTATAGGGCCTCCAAAAAATTGTAATCAACAAGTACAACAAAGCAGGCAAGAATCTGTTGATCAATATAATCAGAATTACTATCATCAGCATTATTATCAACAACGTTATTAAATTTACTGTAAATGCTAGAATAAGAAACAACAAATTTCTTTTTAAGTTTATACCAAAAGCCACAAGTATCGTGATCTTGTGGTTTTTCAATTTCTTCATAAGTTATTTATGTGTAAATGGTATCAAATTTTGTAAATGTAATTGTGTCAAACTTGGCTCAATCCCTTATTATATTTGTAATTCTATCCATTTTTCACAAATATTTCATATGAAGATCACTTCATTATTCAATTTCTTTATAAAGTAAAAAAAAACCACAAGGTAAATTTACCTTGTGGCTAATTTCATTTGATTTGAAGCCCTTTAAACAAGCCTCATTTTTTGGTATGACTATTCTTCGTCCCAAACCTTAACTTCTTGCATAACATCGCCATTACGCATTCTTAAAACTGTATCCATACCTTCGATTACTTGACCGAATACAGTGTGTACTCCATCTAAATGTGGTTGTGGCTCGTGAACGATAAAGAATTGGCTTCCACCAGTGTCTTTTCCAGCATGTGCCATTGATAATGATCCAGCTTTATGTTTTAATGGGTTACCAACTGTTTCACATTTAATTTTGTATCCTGGGCCACCTGTTCCATTACCGTTTGGATCTCCACCTTGAGATACGAAACCAGGAATTACACGATGGAATGTTAATCCATTGTAGAAACCTTCACGAATTAATTTTTCAAAGTTTTCAACTGTACCAGGTGCATGCTCTGGGAATAATTCGATTAGGATTTGTTCACCATTTTCAAATGTAATACTTGCTTTTTTCATAATAAAATCCTCCTTATGTATGTACAACAATTTCATAAGACTTAATTGTCCTATATTTTTCATTACTGAATAAACTAGTAACGCTGTTCTTATCATACAAAAAACGAAAAGTAATGACAAGTTTTCGAAAATGACTATAATAGTGTAGTAAGATGTAAAATTTGGATTATTGTAAAGGGAGTGTCTTTTTGTTAAAACGAAAGATATTAGCGTTCACCATATCAATGGGATTAGTAGCTATGCCTTTGTCGGTATTGGCGGATTCTGTTCCTGGTGAAACAATCGTTACTCTTGGGCAAAATTTATCTGAAACGCAAAAACAATCATTATTAGCTGAAATGGGTGCACCATCTGATGCTAGAATTGTTACTGTTTCAAATCAAGAGGAACATAAATATTTAGATGGTACTGTACCTAATGCTCAAATTGGTACTAGAGCTCTTTCATCTGCTATGATTACAATTGGTGAAAAAAATACAGGCATCGTCGTTCAATCAAATAATATTTCATGGGTTACTAACTCAATGTATACAAATGCTTTAATTACAGCTGGTTTAAAGGATGCAAATATTATTATTACAGCACCATTTGAAGTATCCGGGACAGCTGCTTTAACTGGGATCATGAAAGCGTACGAGCTAAGTTCAGGTCAAGTTATTCCTGATGATGTTAAAAAAGTAGCGAACGAAGAAATGGTTAAAACCGCAGAACTTGGTGATTCAGTTGGTAATGATAAAGCAGTACAATTAGTCGCTAAGGTAAAAGAAGCGCTTGCTAAAAATCCAAACATGTCAACCGATGAATTAAAATCTTTAATTGATCGATTAGCAAAGGATCTTGGCATAACATTAACTGCTGATCAAAAAGCTAGTTTAATGGCTTTATTTGAGAAAATGAAAGATCTAAATATTAATTGGGATCAAGTTGGAAATCAATTAACAAAGGCAAAAAATAAAATCTCAGAGTACTTAAATACTAAAGAAGGTCAATCTTTTATTCAAAAACTAAAAGACTTCTTCTCAGCTTTATTTGATGCAATTCTTTCTTTCTTTAAATAAAAATCAAAAACCCGTGGCCTAATAAAATGCCACGGGTTTTTCTAATTGCTCTTTAATTCTGAAATATCAAAGTGTCGCATCACCGATTGTTTTTCCGCCTTTTTTATGTTGTTTTTCACTAGCTTTTGTTCGAATGACTAAATGCCAGAAGGCTCTACCATCGAATGGAATAAATGGCCAAAAATATGGTGTATTTAAAGTATTTAGACTTACTAAGAACAGAATTAATAATGTTGAACCAATCATAAAACCTTTAACTCCGAGTATGGCTGTTAAAATTAATATAAAGAATTTGGATAATTTATTTGCAAGTGCAAGCTCATAACTAGGAGTAGCATATGATCCAATCATTGAAACTGCCGTGTATAGTACTACTTCTGGTTGAAATAGTCCAACATCAATTGCGACTTGTCCAATTAATACCGCTGCAATAATACCCATCGATGTGGATACGGCATTTGGAGTATGTATACTTGCCATTCTTAGAAACTCAATCCCGGTGTCAGCAATGATTAATTGTAAATAAATTGGAATATTACTTGTTTCTTTTGGCCCAATATAAGCTAAAGATTTTGGTAAAACTTCTGGATAGTTACATAAGAGCAACCAAAATGGTAGTAAGAAAACCGACATAAAAATCCCAATATATCGAACCCATCTAAAAAATGTTCCAATTGCAGGAGTTTGTCTGAATTCTTCAGCATGTTGAACATGATGGTAATACGTAGCAGGTGTAATGATTACACTTGGTGATGTATCTACGATAATACATACATGCCCTTCAATAATATGGTTTGCAATAACATCAGGTCTTTCTGAATATCTAACGAGAGGAAATGGATTATATCCTTGTTTTAAAATAAATTCCTCTAATTTTTTATCCGTCATTGATAGGCCATCTACATGGATACCTGTAATTCGATCACGTATTTCTGTAACTAGTTCTTCATGTGCTATTCCTTCAATATATGATATACAAACATCTGTCTTTGAACTTTCACCAACTTGAAGTATTTCATTTCTTAAGTTTTCATCGCGAATTCGTCTTCTAATTAAGCCAGTATTGTTAATAATATTTTCTGTAAACCCATCACGTGATCCACGTACTACTCGCTCAGTATCTGGTTCAGTTGGACCACGTCCCGGATAACTCCTAACGTCGATCGCTATCCCTTTATCCTCACCGTCTACTAATACAACAATCAAACCTGATAGAACTTTTTTAATAACATCTTCAAATGTTAAAACAATCTCCACTGATTGGTGAACAATCGTATCTTCAATATTTTTAAACATTGATTTATTTTTCTCAACTTTTTCTAGACCAATCAAATCGTCTAAAAATCTTTGAATAAAACTTGTGTCTGTTAATCCGTTTACATAATATAGATGGACTTCAACTTTATCTACAAAAATCACTCTTTTTCCAATATCAAAACTTACTCCATAACCTAATCGTTCACTTAATGTATGAGCATTTGTAACTAGTTTATTCGTAAGATTTGTTGGCTTCTTTTCCGTTGTCAGCTGAGCTCACTCCTCTCAAGGATGTATTCAATCGCCTTTCTTGTAATTGGTGACCCTATTGCTATATCATCTCTTCCACCCATTTTACCAATATCCCCTATCCCTAAAATTAGTGGAATGTTTAATTGATCTAAGTTATAAACAGTGTCACCGTTTATTCTTCCTAGCTCTATATCTGGTACACCATATTTATCCACACCGTATTCAGTTAAATTCCCTTCGTTATCCATACTTACATCAACTTTGGTCCATTCCTGATGATGTGTATTTGATGCGACTGCTAGTGCTGCAATAACTTCAATATGTTTATCACTTGCTACATGTTTTAAAGCTTTTTCTCCAGGACCTTCACCCATAAAGCCACTGTCATCAAATAATACAAATATTGGTTCTTTTTGTGCTTGCATTATGATTTCGACCATTTTCTTACCAGAAAATTTAGTGGGATTACCTTGTGATTGCGAGATTGTACATCCGCCAAATTGTTTTGCCAAATGCTCAATGCTCCGATGTGCATAAACATCTCCGTCGGTTACGATAATGATCCTTTTCTTTTTCATAAATTAACCTTTTGGTTTAAAAATGAGTGCGATGATAAATGAAAATAAAATTGCTGCCGAAATTCCAGAAGAAGTTAAAGAAAAGATTCCCATTCCGATTCCTATAAATCCATGGTCATTTGCCTCCGACATCGCTCCATGTAATAAAGAATGTCCAAAACTTGTAATTGGAACGGTTGCACCTGCACCTGCAAATTTTATTAACTTATCGTAAATACCAAAACCATCTAATACAGACCCGATTACAACAAATATGCACATTACATGACCAGGTGTTAATTTTGTAAAATCAAAAAGTAATTGACCAACTACGCAAATTAATCCACCTACTATAAAAGCATTAACAAAATCCATCTAAAACACCTCCTAGCAGCTTTCAAAAACGACAGCATGAGAAATTGTTGGGATTGACTCTTTTTGCTGAATCATTGTAGGACTCAAGAGAGCACCGGTTGCAGCTACTAATATTCGTTTATATGTACCTTTATTTAACTCTTGAAACAAATGACCATACGTTACAACCGCTGAACATGCACAGCCACTGCCACCTGCAAATACTTCTTGGTTTTCTCGATCATAGATTAACAATCCACAATCATTATATTTACCAGCCATGTCATATCCTTCTTCTCTTACAAGTTGCTCACAAATTGGTGCACCTACAGCGGAAAGATCACCTGTTACAATCAAATCATAATCAGCAGGAGTCGTATTTGTGTCTTTAAAGTGTTGCACGATCGTATAGGCTGCAGCAGGTGCCATTGCTGACCCCATATCAAATGGGTCAGTTAAGCCTAAATCTTGAACTGTACCAATTGTGGCACATTTTACTTTTATTCTGCTTTTTTTATTCGAAAGAAGCACACTACCTGATCCTGTTACTGTAAATGTTGCAGAATCTGGTTTTTGCCCACCATATTCTGTTGGATAGCGGTACTGTCTTTCTGCAGTAGCATTATGACTACTTGTAGCAGCTAATGTTATTTTTGCGTAACCACTATCGATTAACTGGGCTCCGAGCGCAGTTGTTTCCATTGAAGTTGAACATGCTCCGAACATACATAAAAATGGAAGTTGCAATTCTCTAGCCATAAAATTCGCTGTAACATTTTGATTTAATAAATCCCCTGCTAGAAATACATCAATATCCTCTACCGTTTTGTTTGCTTTCTTTAGTGTTGTTGAAATAGCGTTTCTCATTAACGCTCTTTCAGCTAACTCCCAATTATCTTCATTGCAATGAAGATCTTCATAAGCGTAATCAAATTTACCAGCTAGTAGACCTAAATTTTCTCTTGGACCAACCGCAGTTCCACTTGCTTGAACATAAACACCGTTTTGGAACTCCCATGTTTGCTTCCCAATTAAAGCCATGGAAATCACCTCCTAAAATAATACTTTGAACGCATAGCGCAAGATTCCGACTACATATGCTGACACAACGCCATAAACTATTACACATCCAGCAAGCTTAAACATATTTGTTGCAACACCTAAAACGAGGCCTTCACTTCTATGCTCCATTGCAGCACTCGTCATTGAATTGGCAAATCCCGTTACAGGAACAGCCGATCCTGCTCCTGCAAATTGACCTATTTTATCGTAAATTCCTAAACCAGTCAGTATGCTAGATATCAAAACAAGAGTAGCTACCGTTGGATCACCCACATTTTTTTCAGTAAAATTAAAATAGTTAATATAGATTTTTGTAATACACTCACCTAAAAAACAAATAAACCCACCCACTAAAAATGCTTTAATACAATTTTTTAATACAGGTTTTTTAGGTTGATATGGTTTAATATTCTCTTTATAATTAGCTTTCAATTTTCCACTCATTTCATACACCCTTTACTCTATAAAATAAATCCAATGAAATAATGATCCAAAAACTTTCCCTAATGCGATTGCCATTAATAAATACACAATTTTTTTTTGAATACCGATTCGTTTAGCTAAAATTGGGAAAACGTTTAAAACTTCCGTTAGCGCTGCTGCCAACATCCCAATAAAAATTCCAGCTAAAAGCCCAATAAAAACAGAAAATATACTAGGCAAATTAAAAACAGTATTTCGCAAGCTAATCCAGCAGCCGAAAATTGCTCCCAAAATAACGGCAAATTCGTAAGCACGTATCTTTTCAATCGTTTTCGTTAATTGGGTTAGCCTCGGTATAATTCCTATGACTGATAAAAAAGCTACAAATCCAGTACCAACAGCAATTCCACCTGAGAAACCAACAAATACGATAAACAACTCTCTAATCATCAGTATTCACGCTCTTAGTTGGCTTTTTATTTTCATTTACTAACACATATTCATCCATTGAGCGCTGGTACTGAAACATCTCGACTTCAAGAGGGCTCGGCTCTTCGTTTAATCTAGTTTTAAACCATTGATTAAAAAATAAAATCATCCCAATTCCTAGCCCAAATGAATAAGGTACTTGCAGTAATAAAGGTTTATGATTATATTCTCCAGTAATCATATAGTAAATTCGTTGTTGAACTTGCTGCATACTAACATCTTCGTGAAAATAGATAATAGCTAGTGACGAACCAGTAAATAACAAGATCCAAACGAAACAAAACAGTATGAAACGATCCTTTGAAACTGTATTTTTAAGTTCTAAAATACACATTGTCACCCCAACAAGCTCAAACGAAATATCAGGATCAACTTCTTGAATCAACGGTAAAAGATCTAATATATCAATAACGGTATGAGTACCATCCTCCTTCTTTGATTCATGTACAATGATGTTTTTAATCGAGCTTATATCAATATTAATTCCTTGTAAGCGTGCAATATCTTCTAGAAGTACACGTTTACCTACTTGTACAACAACTCGATTAAGCAATTTAATATATAATACCTTTTTCATACTTTCCCCTCAGTTTCAAAGCTTTATGAATTCAATTACAACTAGTATGTGAAAACTTTTTAAAAATATAAGTGAAATTAAGGGCTGAGCTTTATGGCTTAATGGCAGGAGAGACTAAAAAAGTAGCAAAAGGAGGCTTAGGCAAGGAATAGAGAGTATGTAGCAAAAGTTGTGGTCAAAATAAAAGGCTGAAGAATCGTATTTAGATGATAACGATTCTTCAGCCTTTTATATATCTAGCTAAATATTTTTATTTAATTTTGTCTTTCATTTGTTGGAGAATTTTTTTCTCAAGCCTTGATACTTGTACTTGTGAAATTCCTAATCGTTCAGCAACTTCTGATTGAGTTTGATCTTTGTAATATCTTAAGTAGACGATTAATCGCTCTCTGTCATCAAGTTGTTTTATCGCTTCTTTTAATGCAAATTTTTCAAACCAATTTGTTTCATGGTTATCTGCAATTTGATCTAACAATGTAATTGGATCACCATCATTTTCATACACCGTTTCATGAATTGATGAAGGAGCTCTACTTGCTTCTTGAGCAAGTACGACATCCTCAGGTGTAATTTCCATATGAGTAGCGATTTCATTAATTGTCGGCATTCTTCCAAGCGTTTTACTTAGTTCTTCTTTTGCTTTTCGAATCTTATTATTCGTTTCTTTTAATGAACGACTTACTTTAACTGTTCCGTCATCTCGAATAAAGCGCTGGATTTCTCCAATAATCATCGGAACAGCATATGTAGAAAATCGTACATCATAAGATAAGTCAAATTTATCTACTGATTTCAATAAGCCGATACAACCAATCTGAAATAAATCATCTGGTTCATATCCGCGGTTAATAAAGCGCTGAACAACTGACCATACCAGTCTCATGTTGTGCCCGACGATGCTGTCTCTAGCCTGTTGATCTCCATCCTGACTACGCTTGATTAACGCTTTTAATTCACTATCTTTTAACTGCGCACGGGGTTGATCTTGCTTGACTTCTACGTCCATAGGCGATTCTCCTTAATTACTCAAAACATTGCTATTTGATAAGTACTTTTTAACCGTAATCGTAGTCCCAACATTAATTGTCGACACTACTTCACATTGATCCATGAAGTTCTCCATAATTGTAAACCCCATGCCCGATCTTTCTAAATCTGGTTTCGAAGTATATAAAGGTTGCATTGCTTCATCTAAATCAACAATACCAATTCCTTCATCTCGAATTGTTAAAGTAACTGTCTGATCTTCAAGAAGAACTGAAATATATACGATGCCTTCAGGATTATTTTCATACCCATGAATAATCGAATTTGTAACAGCTTCTGAAACAACAGTTTTAATTTCAGTTAATTCATCTAAAGTAGGATCTAGCTGTGTAATAAATGCAGCTACAGTTACTCGAGCAAATGATTCATTTTGACTTAATGCGGAAAATTGAAGGTTCATTTCATTTCGCATTATGCCACCCCCAATACATTAAGTCCATTTGACTCATCATCAGCTAAATGAACAATCTTAAATAATCCCGACATATCAAATAACCTTTTAATTGATGGCGAAATTGAACATACTGCCATTTCTCCACCTTTATTTCGAATAACTTTATATCTACCTAAAATTACACCTAAGCCAGAGCTATCCATAAATGTTAAATGCTCAAGATTTAATAAAATATGTTTGATAGTCTGTGACTCTAATACCTCGTTTACTTGTAAACGTAAATCTTCAGCAGTGTGATGATCAAGTTCCCCTGCTAGTCTTACACAAAGGATTGCATTCTTCACTTCTAGTTCAATATTAAGACTCACTACAATAACCTCCTTATTTGACGGTTATTGAAAGTTTCGTTAAAACTAAACCGAATTCCTTCAAGCTGACAAAACTAGTGGTAAAACGTCAAATCTTTTTAGTCATACTCGAAATAAGTCGTAAAAAATTAGTTGAATCCTCCAACTGTACGCTTAAATAAGTCATACCAGCTAGCTTCTTTTACTGCTTTATTCGCAACTAAATCTGTTTTAGACAATACTTTGCTACCTTGCTTTACGACTAAAACTCCTACTACTTGGCCTTTTTTAATTGGTGCTTGAAGATTTGTGTTGAGTTTAATATCTTTCTTTATTTTATTCAGAGTTTCACCCTTTTTTAGTACAACTGAAACAGGACTTTTCGTAACAACGTTTACGTCTTTAGATTTACCTTTACTAATACTTAGCCTATTAACATTTTCACCTTGTTTAATTAATTGTTTTACTTGATATTGGTTAAACGCATAGTCCAATAAATTAGTCATTTGGGCGTTTCTTTCTTTAGATGTTGGTGCACCCATAATTACGCTAACTACTCGCATATTATTCTTTTTCGCAGTTGCTGTTAAACAATATTTTGCTTCTGAAGTAAAACCAGTTTTTAATCCATCTGCTCCTGGATAAAAACGAACTAATTTATTTGTATTAACTAGCCAAAATTGTTTTTCTGTATCTTTTCTTAAATAATCCTCATAAGTACCAGTAAACTTTGTAATCAATGGATATTTTAATAATTCTCTTCCCATAATTGCCATATCGTATGCTGAAGAATAATGTCCAGGAGCTGGCAGGCCTGTTGGATTTTCAAAATGAGTATTTTTCAAACCTAATTGCTTAGCTTTTTTATTCATTAAACCGACAAATGCCTCTTCTGTACCGGCAATTTTTTCTGCCATTGCAACAGATGCATCATTTCCGGATGCAATTGCAATTCCTTTAAGCATTTCTTTAACTGTCATCTCTTCTCCAGGCTCTAAGAAGATTTGCGAACCGCCCATCGATGCAGCATGTTCACTCGTCATAACTTTATCGTCTAACTTTAGTTTGCCTTTATTAATTTCTTCCATAATAATCAGCATCGTCATAATTTTGGTCATACTTGCTGGTGGAAGCTCTTTTCTAGCATCTTTTTCATACAAAATCTTTCCAGTATCTTGTTCAATAATGACAGAAGATAACGCATTTTTTGCCAAACTTACATCACTATTCTGTGTTTCTCTTGCATTTACTTTTGGTAGTGATAATGAAAAGATCATTACACTACTTAAAAGAGTTAGTACTACCTTTTTCATTTATAACCCTCCATTCTTTTCATACATATTTTTTCCAAATAAAAGTAGTTTAATCAAACTCAAATGAAAATATTAGAAAGCATGGAACTATTTACATACTTCACTACATATGTTATAAGTAAAGTGTATTAATCACACCCATACACTTAATACACTCAGTACACTATAAATTTTTGAGGTGGTGATCTTTTGATTATTATTTTAGATCCAAGAAGCAATTTGCCGCTTTGGGAGCAAATAGTTCTTCAAACAAAAGAACAAATGCTAAGAAATATTTTGGTAAAAGGTGATAAACTTCCTTCTGTACGTGAATTAGCAACTACTCTAGTCATAAATCCAAATACAGTTAGTAGAGCCTACCAGGAACTCGAGCGAAATGGAGTAATTGAAACAATTAGAGGCAAAGGTACATTCGTAATTGGTTTATCAAAAGAGGCTGTGTCATCAGATGTACTTTTAAAATATAAAAATAAACTTTCTAATTTATTAATTGAATGTTTAGCCGATGGAATAAGAGAAGAAGAAATAAATAATTGGGTAAAAGAATTTTATTCGAAAAAAGGAGCTGATTAGTTTGCTAAAAATCCATCATTTAAGTAAAAAACTAGATGACCGTGAAGTGTTAAAAAATCTAAACTTTCAAATAGAAACAGGCAAAATTACAGGCTTAATAGGACGAAATGGTGCTGGTAAAACGACACTTTTAAGAACAATTGTTGGAATCCTATCTCCTGATGAAGGTTCAATTCAAATTAATGATGTAGATATAAATGATTCACCTATTAATAGAAGACAAATAGCTTATATGAGTGATTCTACTAGCTTCATAAAACAATATAATGTGAATGAACTTATTACGATTTATGAAAATTCATATCCTAACTTCAATAAGTTTGCGTTTATGGAATCATTAAATAAATATAATTTACCTTTTGGTTCCCTTCGTAAATACTCTAAAGGTATGAGAACACTAATTTATTTATTATTGACCTTTTCTACAGGTGCAAATTATGTCATTTTAGATGAACCAACAAATGGCTTAGATCCAGTTGTTAAACGGACTGTTTTGCAATTAATCATTGAATATGCTAGCTCAAACTCCGTTGGGGTTTTAATCTCATCACATCACCTAGCTGAACTTGAAAAAATAATTGATCAATATTTATTTATTAAAGATGGAAGAATTAATTCAATTTCCACAATGGAAGAAAGTACGAACCAATTTTACAAACTACAAGTAGCATTTGAAAATGGTTTACCTAAACAATTTGAAGAGGACCCAGCAATTTCTGTATTCTCTAAAACTGGTAAAGTTGCCATTATCATTATTAATGGAAATAAGGATGAATTTATAAAACAAATGGAAAAGGCAAATCCACTTCTTTTAGAAGAACTTCCGTTGACATTAGAGGATTTATTTTTCATAAACGATGGAGGGGAATTATATGTTTAGTAAAGCATTATGGCTAATACATTCTAAACAATCTCGACTTGCACTTATTTTATTCTATCTTGTCTATCTAATCATCATTCCTTTTGGCTATTATAATAACAATGATGATTTAAATAAAGCATTACTAACAAATTCGAGTAATCCTTATCTATTTATCTCTGACTTTAGTACGCTAGCATTTATGTCAGTAATCATTGTCTTAATTTTAAGCATCTTATTAATAGGCATCGGACGAAATACAGGTGGCATTGATTTTCAATTTTCACTTCCATACTCACCTAAGCAGATTTTTCTATCAAAATGGTTCTTTGGCATTGTTCATATTGTTATGGCAACTTTTGGCTTAATCATTTTAACACTATTAATCCATTACACTACTAATCTTCACAAATATATCGACGCATCATCATTTGCTACTATATTTACTGTCATCTTACTTTTTACAATTGCTTTTTTTACGATTGGTCTGGCGATCGGAACGATTACAGGTCATTATTTTTCTCAAACGCTCTTCACTATTTTTACAATCTTCTCACCAAGTATTCTATACTTTAGTATTTATTCAAATCTAAAGGGGATTTTTAACCATGAACTATCTTACAACAACTTTGAAAAAAGTATAACTAGTTGGTCTATTCCATATCAAACAGGCTCTCTATCAATTTCAAGAGATTTTAATGAAAACATCGTCCACTATCCAACTGTTGATTATGGAAATTTAACAATAATTGTTCTTTATATTGTTGCTTTTTTACTAATTGGTTTATTGTGCTATAACAGGAATGCGAATGTAAATAACGGAAAATTATTCGTGTATAAAAAATTCTCTTTATTCGTAAACGTTCTTTTTGTATACCTTGCAGCGACATTAATCGCTTTATTAACTTCTACCATTACGAATGGGAACAATACGATTATTTACTTGATTGGTTTAATAATTGGTACCGTAGTCGGCTATTTCTTCTATAAACGATTAAATAAATTTTTTGATTAACTTTAAATCTTTCAAATAAAAAGCGCTGGTTCTCAATATAAGAACCAGCGCCGTTTATTATGCTATAAAGTTTAATGCAAACCGTACAAAGAATAATGCTGAAATTGCTACCATATATGGCGTGATTTCAGTTTTCTTACCTGCTGCCATTTTAACTAATGGATAAGCAATAAAACCGAATGCAATTCCGTCAATAATACTATATGTTAAAGGGATGAATGCTAAAATTAAGAAGGCTGGAATTGCCTCAGTAGGATCATCCAATTGAATATCTGTAATGTGTTTAACCATTAATGAACCGATAATGATTAAGATTGGTGCAATCGCAGATGTTGGAATATAAGCTATTAATGGCATAAATAACAAACAGCTTAAAAATAATAATCCAGTTACAACAGAAGTAAGTCCTGTTCTACCACCTGAACTAATACCTGCACTTCCTTCAACAGCAATTACTGTTGGACTAGTTCCAAGTAATCCTGATAATAATATTCCAAACGCAGTTCCTTGAACAACCTTTTGTTGCTTATGCTCTTGGTTGATCATACTTAATTGCCCATGAATAATTCCGATTGATTCAAATAATACAACCATTGTCAGAGAAAATACTGCAATCCAAAATGGAAAACTCATCATATGAGTAAAGGTCAGTTGTCCGACAACTTCACTTGCAGATTTCATTGTAATTTTTGTAGTATCATGTGCTTTTTCAATTCCACCATGTAAAATGAATGAAATGATCGTACCTAAAACAACCGTGATTAAAAAGTTTGCAGGTACATTTTTAATAAATAAATAAATCGCAATGCCTAGTGTAATAACTGTTGCTAGTACATCGACGTTTGAAAAATTAGCAATCGATACAAACGTACTTTCATTTTTTACAACAATCCCACCAGCTTGAAGACCGATAAACGTTAAGAAAAACCCAATTCCAACTGTAATTGCACTTTTTAGTGATAATGGAATTGCCGTTGTTAATTTCTTAATTAATTTTGTGAATGATAAAATGAATAATAAGATTCCACTTATAAATACTACAGCAAGCGCTTCTTTCCAATTCATTCCCATTTCACCAACCATTGTATAAGTAAACAATGCGTTGATGCCCATTCCTGGTACTAATACTAAAGGCGAATTACTCCATAATCCCATCATAACGCTTCCAAAAAAAGCTGAAAGAATTGTGGCAATCATTGCACCTTGGAACGGTATACCTGCATCATGCAAAATTGTACTATTAACGGATAAAATATAAACGAGTGTTAAAAATGAAACAACACCTGCAATCATCTCCGTTTTAATGGTCGTACCGCTACCTTCAAGATTAAATTTTTTGTTCAATAAATTTTTCAAAGAAATTCCTCTCTTTATTTGGCTCCCTCTCCCACCCATGCTACGAGGCACTTTAAAATTATACTAAATATTAATCAATAATGATATAAGAAAATTTTTTTCTTTTTTGTGCATAAATTTGAAATGAAGTTCCCATAGGAGTCGAAAATCCTTCCGTTCCAATCAACTTCTTCAAAATAAAAAAGCATTGAATAAAAAATCTTACTAATTCCCTTTAGTTAGAAAAAAGAAATTAATTAACGTCATCAAAAAATTACAAATTCACCTTAAATTATATTTCTTATTAACATTTTAATTATCAACTATTTTTATTTCAACACTCTGGAAAAAATGGTTAGATAAATATCCGCATGAACCCTTTATGAGTTATAAACTTTCTTATTTCCGCTCTTTTTCTTACTCATGAACCGTTAATGAGTAACCTATTTTCATCATTTTCCTTTTTTGCTTACTCATGAACACCTTATGAGTAACCTATTTTCATCATTTTCCCTTTTTTCTTACTCATGAACACCTTATGAGTAACCTATTTTCATCACTTTCCTTTTTTGCTTACTCATGAACACCTTATGAGTAACCTATTTTCATCATTTTCCTTTTTTGCTTACTCATGAACACCTTTTGAGTAACCTATTTTCATCATTTTCCTTTTTTGCTTACTCATGAACACCTTATTAGTAACCTATTTTCATCATTTTCCCTTTTTGCTTACTCATGAACCGCTTATGAGTAACATATTTTCAACATTTTGCTTTCTTGTTTACTCATGAACACTAATTTTCATCTTCACGTTTTTTTCCTAACTCATGAACTCTTTCATAAGTTAGGTGTGATGATATTTCTTACTTTTTTTATTGATATGCTATATTTCAATACACCAAAAGTAACAAGGCTTTTAAGGCAGCCTTGTTACTTTATTTAAAATTATTTACTTGCTTGCATAACCTTCTCAATTCGGCGATCCGGCAATAACCACATAATCGCAACTATTACATAAATGACTTGAGCGAACGAAGGCCATATTAAAGACGTGCATACGCCAGTTAAATAACAAACTACCGATACTTTTCCTTTCCAATCATTACCTACAGCTAGTTTTAGCTTTGAATGCTTTCCCTCTATTTTGATAATGATCCCTTGTAATATAAAGTATGCTATTGCAGCCAGTAAAAGGATTACACCATAAAGCATTGTAGGATAAGGCTTATAATGGTTTTCGCCCATCCAACCTGAAGCAAACGGTATGAGGGATAACCAGAAAAGTAAATGCAGATTTGCCCACATTATTGGTCCTGTTACCTTTTGCAAAGTATGGATCATATGATGATGGTTGTTCCAGTATATACCGACATAAATGAAGCTTAATAAATAACTAAGAAAAGTTGGGAACATTTTTAATAAGTCTTGTATGTCGGGACTATGTGGAATCTTAATTTCTAGGACCATAATTGTTATAATGATTGCGAGTACGCCATCACTAAAAGCTTCCAACCGGTTTTTATTCATTATTTACACCCAAACTTTTTGCCTTTTTTACTCCCTCAAACCCAAGTAGTATTTTCCATTCCTCATGCTCAATTGTAGCTTTTGCTCTCTTTTTGGACATCAAATAACCTCATTCCTTATTCACGTTAATATTTCTTTATTAATTAAATTCTGTATATTTTAATGAAATACCTTTCAAAAATCTTGAAATGGAATAAGAAATGGATAAAATTGGCGGATATTAATATAACTAGGTCAGGTTTATTGCATTCTGTTCTAAGACTGAGTCATATAGACAAATAAAAAAGCTATTCCCATTTTCAGAGAATAGCTTTTAAAATTCTTATGCTTCCATAATTAAATCATAAACTAATGTAGGTTCTTCAACTTTTTCAGATGAAATTTTAATATTTTCTAGTAAGTCTTTTTCAACTTCACTAATATCTTCTGTGTTTGAATAAACAGTTACTAATGAATCACCTTTTTTAACTGCATCTCCAACTTTTTTGTTTAACATTAATCCAACTGCTAAATCGATGACAGATTCTTTCGTTGCACGTCCTGCACCTAGTTTCATCGCAGCCGTTCCAACTGCATCAGCAACGATTTGTGAAACATAACCATCTTGCTGTGATACTACTTCTTGAACATATTTAGCTTGAGGTAATTTTGATGGGTCATCTACAACAGAGCCATCTCCACCTTGTGCTACTAAAAATGCTTTAAATACTTCTAAGGCTTTTCCATTTTTCATGTTTTCTAGAAGTTTAGCTCTTGCTTCCTCTAATGTTTCAGCTTTTTTAGCCAATACTACCATTTGACTACCTAAAATTAAGCATAATTCTTCTAAATCTTTTGGACCTTCACCTTTTAATGTGTCGATTGCTTCTTTTACTTCTAATGCATTACCAATCGCAAGTCCTAATGGTTGGCTCATATCTGAAATAACTGCTACTGTTTGTCTTCCAACGTTGTTTCCGATTTTTACCATTGCTTTAGCTAAATCACGTGCATCTTCAATATCTTTCATGAATGCACCTGCACCTGTTTTAACATCTAAAACGATTGCATCTGCACCAGCAGCGATTTTTTTACTCATAATTGAGCTAGAAATTAATGGGATCGAGTTTACTGTTGCTGTTACATCACGTAAAGCATATAATTTTTTATCTGCAGGTGTTAAGTCACCAGTTTGTCCGATAACAGCTAATTTAATATCATTTACTTGTTTAGTAAATTCATCTTCTGTTAATTCAACATGGAAACCTTCAACAGCTTCTAATTTATCGATTGTACCACCAGTGTGACCTAATCCACGTCCGCTCATTTTAGCAACTGGAATATCTAATGAAGCTACTAATGGGCCTAACACTAGTGTAGTTGTATCGCCTACTCCACCAGTTGAATGCTTATCAACTTTGATTCCTTCAATATTTGAAAGATCAATTGTATCGCCAGAATGAACCATAGCCATTGTTAAATCACTATATTCTTTTTCAGTCATTCCTTTTAAAAACACAGCCATTGCAAATGCACTCATTTGATAATCAGGTACACTACCGTCAGTAAACCCATTGATTACAAAATTGACTTCTTCTGTTGTTAAAGTTTTTCCATCACGTTTTTTTTCAATTAAATCTACCATTCTCATTTTTGAAACGCCTCTTTCTTTTGTTTATTACTTCTAATTAAAAGTGACTTCTACATATGTAATGCAGAAGTCCTTTTTTATGTTGTAAATTTACTCATCAATAAAAAGCTTTATATTAACCGATTTTGCGGATAATTTCTTTTACTAATGATAAAAACGATGCTCTTACTCTTTGTGTTGTTTCGATTACTTCCTCGTGGTTTAGAGGTTGATCTAAAATACCTGCTGCCATGTTTGAAATACATGAAATACCAAGTACTCTTAAATCAGCATGACGCGCAACGATAACCTCAGATACAGTTGACATACCAACAGCATCAGCACCTAATGTTCTAAACATGCGAATTTCAGCTGGTGTTTCATAAGAAGGGCCTGTTAATGCAGCGTAAACTCCTTCTTGCATCTTAACATTTACTTCTTGTGCGGCATTTTTTGCAAGCTCTCTTAATTCACGGTCATACGGATAAGACATGTCTACGAAACGAACACCTAATTCTGGGTTATTTGGGCCAATTAATGGGCTTGTGCCAGTAAAGTTAATATGGTCTGTAATTAACATTAAATCACCAGGCTCAAATGAAGTGTTAACTCCACCCGCTGCATTCGTTACGATTAATTTTTCTACACCTAGTTCTTTCATGATGCGTACTGGGAATGTAACTTTTTCCATGCTGTACCCTTCATAGAAGTGAACCCTTCCTTGCATTGCTACTACTTCAATACCATGAATTGTACCGAATACTAATTGTCCTTCATGTCCTTCTACAGTCGATGTAGGATATTCTGGAATCGTATGATACGGTATTTTTTCTTGGTTTTCAATTTCATCTACAAGTATTCCTAAGCCTGACCCTAAAATCAATCCAATTTTAGGCTGTCTGTCAACTTTACTTTTTATAAAACTAGCGGCTTTATCGATATTCTCTTTATTCATTTGTAACTCCACCTTATCTCAATTTTTCTAAAAAACTTGATCCATGTGATGGCATTTTAAGATTAAAGTTTTCAGCTATAGTTGCCCCTACATCTGCAAAAGTTTTTGGAATGTCTATTTCCTTACCTTCTGAAAACTGTTTACTATAAACTAGTAACGGTACATATTCTCTTGTATGATCTGTACCTGTATATGTTGGATCATTTCCGTGATCGGCAGTAATCATCAATAAATCATCATCTTTTAATAATTCAAACACTTCAGGAAGTCTTGCATCATACTCTTCTAACGCTTTACCGTAACCTAGTGGATCTCTTCTATGACCAAAAACGGCATCGAAATCAACTAAATTCAAGAAGCTTAAACCAGTAAAGTCCATTTTTAATGTATCAACTAATTTATCCATTCCATCCATATTTGATACTGTACGTAATGCTTTAGTGATGCCTTCACCATCAAAAATATCTGCTATTTTACCGATTGAGATTACGTCAAAATTCGCATCCTTTAATTCATTCATAACTGTACGTCCGAATGGTTTTAATGCATAGTCATGACGATTCGGTGTACGTTTAAAGTTTCCAGGTTCACCGACAAACGGTCTTGCGATAATTCGACCAATCATATACGGATTGTCTAATGTTAATTTACGTGCAATTTCACAATAACGGTATAAATCCTCTAAAGGTACTACTTCTTCATGGGCTGCAATTTGTAAAACTGAATCAGCAGATGTGTAAACGATTAAATCGCCTGTTTTCATATGCTCTTCTCCAAGTTCTACTAAAATCTCTGTTCCAGAAGCTGGTTTATTTCCAATTATTTTACGGCCAAAATGACCTTCTAATTCACTTATTAATTCTTTAGGAAATCCATCTGCAAAAACTCTAAATGGCTTATCAATATGTAGACCCATCATTTCCCAGTGTCCAGTCATAGTGTCTTTCCCTACTGATGATTCTTCCATCTTTGTATAATAAGCAAGTGGGTGATCCGCTTTTGGAACCCCTTTCAATTCTCTGATATTACTTAAACCTAGTTTTGCCATATTCGGCATATGTAATCCATTCATTTCTTCAGCAATATGACCTAGTGTATCTGAACCAACATCATTAAATTTTTCTGCATCTGGTGCCTCACCAATCCCAACAGAATCCATAACAACGAGGAACACTCTATTAAATTTTCTATTCATTTGTTTTCCTCCTAACTCATCAAAACAAACTGAAACTAAAATCATCCGTCAGATGTCTGACAACTAAAGTATACTTATTGTCCTAATTCTTTTCAAGAAATATATTTTCCAATTTGTGTCTATTGATACTATATTTCCCCAGAATTATAGTAAATTGTCATAAAAAATTCATAAAAAAATTTCTTTTTTTTCCAGTTGCTAATAAAGATGATATGTAAAATTTAACTCTTACATACCTAATCAAAAATAAAAAAGCCCAAGCTTTAAAAGCTGGGCCTTTTTATGTATTAAGCTGTTTGATTTTGTGAATTTGCAACTTGATGCTTTTGTGCTTTTCTTCTAGAAACAATTGTACCAGCTCCAATTACGATTACAGTCATGACAATTTTAAATGCGAAAATAATTGTTCGATTTTCAAAAACATCGTGAATCATCTTTTCATGAGTAATCATACCTGCTGCCGTCCAAGCTAAAATACCTGAACCAATTGTTGTAATAATTGGAAATTTGTTCATAATTTTCATTAATAATGAGCTTCCACCAACAATAATTGGGATTGAAATTAAAATACCAATTACGATTGCAACTAAGCTACCATGTGATACACCTGCTAAAGCTAATACATTATCAAGACTCATTAATGCATCAGCAATGATGATCGTTCTAACTGCTCCCCATAATGTTGCACCACTTTTAACATCGCCATGTTCAGAGTCATCGACTAATAATTTAAAAGCAATCCATAATAACATTAACCCACCGGCTGCATAAATAAACGGAATTTTTAATAGATACACGATTACTGCTGCAAATACGACACGAAGAGCAATTGCACCCATAGTACCAAATAAAACTGCCTTTTTCTTTTGTTCTGCTGGTAAGTTTTTCGCTGCTAATGCGATTAAAATTGCATTATCACCACTTAATAACAGGTCGATAAAAATTACATTCAATAGTACTCCAATACTTAATCCGCCTAATAAATCCATGACTCTTCCCCCTTATAAAACTACTATTTTATTAAACAACCTGTACCCATGACTACAAAATAAAAAGACCTTTGCCAATAGTAATAATTCTACGGCAAAGGTCTTGCTGAGCATACAGATGTATGCCAACAAAGCCGATGAGAATTTCTTCTCATGTAATGACGACTTTGTTTCAGGATCTCTCCTGACGCTACTCCCCTTTGGAGTATTCGATTGTTTATTAATAATATAATACTATTCTAACTAGTCCAATATGTCAATAGATTTTAATTCATTTTTAATCATTATTTGTCTTAGTTTTTATAGTTTTATTATATTTATTTACACGATTATTATCAATGTAAATAATTTACTTTTATTGCTTCGTTAAAATCTTAGGTCCATTACTTGTGATCGCTAATGTGTGCTCATATTGCGCTGAGTTCTTTCCATCTCTTGTTCTTGCTGTCCAAGCATTGCCATCCATTGTTGAATGCCAAGTACCTAGATTAATCATCGGCTCGATTGTAATAACCATTCCTTCACGAAGTCGTAAGCCTTTACCTGCCATACCAAAATGTGGGACATAAGGTTCTTCGTGTAAAGTTGGTCCAATGCCATGTCCTGTGAAATCACGCACAACAGAATATCCTAAAGATTCAGCATAAGATTGGATTGCAAAGCCGATATCGCCTAAACGATTACCAACTTGCGCTTGTTCAATTCCTTTATATAAGCATTCTTCCGTTACTTTTAACAAATCCTTGTTTTCTTTAGAAATATTTCCTACACCATATGTCCAAGCTGAGTCAGCTAGTGCTCCATTTAAATTTACAACCATATCAATTGTAACAATATCTCCATCTTTTAAAGCTTTTTTGCGAGGAAATCCATGGCAAATTTCATCATTTATTGAGGCACATGTTGCATATTCATATCCTCTATATCCTTTTTGCTCAGGTTTTGCTCCATTTTCTGCTAAAAATTTCTCTACAAATTGATCGATTTCCCAAGTTGTAATGCCTGGTCTAATCATTTTTGCAATTTCCTTATGTGTAGCAGCTAGTACTTTCCCGGCTTCATTCATTAAGTTAATTTCACGTTCAGTCTTAATCGTAATCATTTTATTCATCCTCTCAAATCGCCTAGTTCAGTTTATATATGATTAATTTAATATATTATGCTTTTAGCAATATAACAATCATTTCCCAAGAAAAAAGAGCTTAAATTAAGCTCTTGGGTTCTAGAATATCTAAAAATTTGGTTTTCAGACAGATTGCGAGCGCTTGGCGGACAGTCTGAAAGCTTAAATTTAAGCTCTTGGATGAAACTCTTTATAAACATCCTTAAGTCTATTCTTCGTAACATGTGTATAGATCTGTGTCGTAGAAATATCTGCATGTCCTAGCATTTCTTGAACCGATCTTAAATCTGCCCCATTTTCTAATAAATGGGTTGCAAATGAATGACGTAAAGTATGTGGAGTTAATTCGTGCTGAATATTTGCTTTTTCAGCTTGTTTTTTTAAGTTTTTCCAAAATCCTTGCCTAGACATCCTATTTCCATGATGATTTAGAAATAATGCATCATTATTTTTTTTACCGGACAATTCTTTTCTAGCCATTTTTAAATAATTTTCGATTGATTCAATTGCAAGTTTACCTAAAGGAATAATTCTTTCTTTACTTCCTTTACCTAAACATCTTACAAACCCCATCGTTAAATTAGCATCAGAAAGATTTAAAGATAATAGTTCTGATACACGCATACCAGTCGCATACAATAATTCTAACATTGCCTTATCTCTTATTCCAAATGTAGAGCTATCAGGTACGTCTAATAAGGCCTCAACTTCCTGGAGTGATAAAACTTTTGGAAGTACTTTTGGTGCTTTTGGAATTTCGATTAATAGTGAAGGATCATCTTTCATCCCATCAACTTCACGAATTAAAAATTGATGAAATGAGCGAATTGTGGCCAATTGACGAGCCATTGTCCTTGCTGTTAAATCTCTTTCCTTTAAATATTTTAAATAACTAATAATATGTAACCTAGTTATGTTTGAAAGACCATTTATATTTTCAACAACGTCTAAATATTTTCCATAGCTCTCTAAGTCCTTACCATATGATAGAATTGTATTTTTAGATAAACCTTTTTCAACCTGAATAAAATGGATAAAGTCCTCAGCTGCAAAATCAAATTCATTTTTAAAAGGTGTTTTATCAGTCGTTGTCACATTACATTACTCCCCGTTTTGATAAAACCGTACCAATTGGTTAAAAGCACCATCCTTTTGATGAGTGTCCACCTTTAACATTGAGCCTTCTGGTCGGTCATATCGATGCATATTTTCATATTCAGAATGAATCCATTGAATAGCAAAATAAAATAATATTGTACAAGTAATGAATAAAATTGCAACTTTTATTACATTAAAAACGATACTAGCTCTTTTTTTCATATGACCACCACCTTTTTGCTAGAAGTAAAGACATCATTACTACATACTATGCAAAAATTGGACAAATCATACTTCATTTAATCGTAAAAATCACCATTAATCATTACAAGCGTCTTTTTTAGAACATGAAAAAGAGCAGACTCTTTTCTCGAAACTGCTCCACTTTTTAGGAATTAAAATAAAATGATTTTAATTAAATTAAAATCATTTTATTATTCTTCGTTTTGATCATGGCATCGATGACACACACCATGAAATGATAACCGATGATCTTTAATTTTAAAATTCCAACGTTCTTCAACTGTCTTTTCAACTTCACTTAATAGATTTTCATGAATTTCATCTACTGCTCCACAAACTGTGCAAATTAAATGATGGTGAAAATGTTGAGCACCTTCATGTCGTAAGTCGTATCTAGAAACGCCATCACCAAAATTTATTTTATCAACAATTGTTAACTCAGTTAGTAATTCTAACGTACGATAAACAGTAGCAAGTCCAATTTCCGGCGATTTTTCTTTCACTAGGAGGTAAACATCTTCTGCACTTAGGTGATCTTCTTCGTTCTCTAATAAAACACGAACCGTATATTCCCGTTGTGGTGTTAATTTATATCCTGCTAAATGTAGTTGTTTCTTTATTCGTTCAACTCGTTCTTCCATTTTTTTCACTCCCTCGCCACTTGATAATAATTATAACAAAGAAAGAGAAAGTGTCAAAAATTATTTGTTAATTTTTTGAGACAATTATTTCTG
The DNA here is from genome assembly GCF_002556365.1 of Bacillus sp. AFS002410. Classification (NCBI taxonomy): domain Bacteria; kingdom Bacillati; phylum Bacillota; class Bacilli; order Caryophanales; family Bacillaceae; genus Bacillus; species Bacillus sp. AFS002410. The sequence goes on along the minus strand of NZ_NUEU01000082.1, from coordinate 81,670 downwards.
AGATCGCTTTTAAAAAAAATGTTGAACCATATGCTTCAATAATACTTGCAATACTTAAGCAAACTGCAACCAATCCAAAAACAATAGAATACGAGACTAATTGTTTCATAATTGGCTCATTATCATTTTTAATAAATTGCTTTCGAATCATTCGAATGGAAAGCTGGACAGCTAAAACTGTCAGTAGTATATATAATGGTAATACGATTACATTTTGTGGGAAAACAGAAGAAAATGCTAATAAAATACCGTGCCAACCTAATTGATTTACTAAAAAACCAACTGTAAATCCAACTACCAATCCTTTCATAAATAATAAAATGAGAATGATTGGTAACCCAATTATTGAAATTCCTAAAATCCAAATTAATGCCAAAAATTTCAAGTGTGAAGAATAACTAGATACAAACACTTCATTTCCACTAATATAGTCTCCATTATTAACTTGTCCAAAAAAATGTGTGATAAAAGAAAGAACATCTTGCTTTTGACTCACATTCATACTGTTTACAATGACTGCTCCAAATACGACACCAAAAAGTAAAATCACACTAACAAAAATATAGAGTGACGTATAATCTTTAACATGTTTTTTCATCGTTGATTGGACTGAGCTTCTTGTCATGATATCATCTCCTGCACTATATTCTCTTTTCATTCTATGAGTGGACAAGTAATTTATTCGTTTTATTTATAAAAGTCCAAATATTTTACACATCAATCTTTCTCTTTTTAAATATATCAATTCGATGCCTTTATAGTTTTGGGGATTGCTACCTCTATCAAAAGAATTCTCAATTGTCCTATTTCAAATAACAGAAAAAAGCTGTTAAAGTCTCATTTGACTTAAACAGCTTTTTTAATACAACAAATCAATTTGTTTTTTAATAATATGACTGATTGATTTTGCATTTTCTTCATTATTTCCATAAATAGATGAGTGGGTATAGCCTTCAAGTGTTTGATGGCTTCCTTGATTCGTTGTTTCACAATATTCTTTATGATATTTTTCAACTTTATTTAGTAATTCCTTTTTTTTCTTCGCGTTAAATTGTAAACCACTTTGATTTGAAGCGGTTAATACTAATAAAGGAGTATTTATTTTTATTTTTAATGCTTCCTTTATTCGGCTGTTACTATAATTTAAGTTTTTCCATTCACTAACAACCGTCTTCCAATGTTTAAAGCTTTTTATAGAGCTAATTATTTCAGACTGATTTTCTGGGGTCGTGTTCATTATTTTATGTATGAACTTATTTGGAATGGCCTTAGTAAGGTTAATTTGATTCGCTTTTTTCATCATTAACGCAAATTGATACAGTAATTTATCATATATTTTCTGCTCATGTTCCTCAAGTGTCGGATGGGTTGGATCAAGTAAAATCATTGATTGGATTGCATTTGGAAAGAGACGAGACAATTGAAACATAATATATGCACCTAACGAATGTCCTATAGCAATCAATGGACTATTAATATTTAATGCTAGTAACAAATCATAACATTCAAATGCCTGTTGTTCTGTAGACCGTTCTGTCGTCCAAATACCGCTTTTTCCATACCCTAATCGATCGTATGTTATCACTTTGGCATACTTACTCAACTCATCTTGTAAAAATCTCCACTGATGAAGTGTATGCATCATTCCGCATTCTAAAAGTACTGTAACTTTACCATCACCTTTTATTCGAACGTGATATGTACCAAGCTCGCCAGTAACAAACAATATAACCAGCTCCAATTAGTAGGTTTGTACAATATGTCATTTTTATATTCTGTACATATATATAGATAGATTATACTCAATGAATGTGGACGTATTCAATTTTGAAGGTTTGAATTTCCACTTTTATTAACTTCATTTAAGCCTAAATCATAATTTTGTTTAAAAATTTAATTTTATATTGGACAACCATAAAAACATATACACAACAATCAACTATCTTACATTACTGTATTTGTTATTTATCCTTAAAACTAACTAATGAAATAAAAAAGAGCTTAGAAAAACTTTAAGAGTTTCTCTAAGCTCTTTACCGTTAAAACTATTTAAATCGTTTCTTCTTTCGCTTCATAAGCTTCTTTTACTTCTTGATAAAATTGAGCTTGTGTTGCATAAAAATATGGTGCTACATAAAATGAAGCAAGGAATAAAGTAATAATTACTAATAGAGCCCAACCGATGAATGAAAGTCCTAATAAAAAGAATTTCCATTTATACCCGTACATCATTTTTCTACTTAACGTAATTGCATCTAATGGCTTCATGTCTGGATAATCTTTTAAGATATATCCAACTTGTGAATAAGCTAAAGCCTTAATAATTCCAGGGATTATTAGTAATATAGACCATAGGCATGTAAATACAACTACTAAAAATCCAACTAAAATCGCTCGAATAAATTGATGCCCACTTTTAAAAAAGTAAAATAAGTCCGATATACTTTTCTCTTCATCACGAATGATTTTTAAAAAGTAAACAATTAAACCATAGCCTAGTAAAGTATTAACGAACCCCGAAATGATCTCAATGATTGTTTGCGCCCCAGCAGGAATTAGTTTTTGTTCATTAGCACTTGGAAAAATTGTCCCAGTATAATGCTGATTAACTGGTCCAGTAAGTACCGTATGAAGTAATCCTTCTATAATTACAAAAACAACGAGAAATAATATAGCTTTTCCCCAATTACCAGCTAGTCTACTCTTAGCTGTTCTTTTAATTGCTGAAATTCTCATTTGCTCATTCCTCTCATAAAATGTCACTTTATTTTATGATGATATCGCAAACATATGAGAACAATTTCGAATTTACCTTTAATCCTTTTGTAACAATTGTAAATATTGAACCGCAAAACATGTTTTCGCGTCATGTATAGAACCTTTTTTTAACTCTTCAAGACATTCTTCTAATGATAGCTCAAAAATTTCGACAAATTCATCTTCGTCTAAAGCTGCACTATTTTCTAATTTCTTTAATCCTTTTGCTACATATATATGTATGTACTCGTCTGCAAAACCTGGAGATGTGTAAAAAGATTGTATATGTTCCCACTCATCTGCAACATAGCTAGTTTCTTCTTCTAACTCTCGTTTAGCAGTAATTAGTGGCTCTTCTCCTTTTTCTAATTTACCGGCTGGTATTTCTAAAAGACTTCTTTCTAAAGCTTTTCGGTACTGTTCCACAAAAACAATTTTGCCTTCATCAGTAATCGGAATGACCGCTACTGCTCCAGGATGCTTCACAATTTCACGTGTACTTGTATTTCCGTTCGGCAATTCAACTTTTTGATGATATAGCGATATAACTTTTCCAGTGAAAATTTTTTCTTCTGACAGTGTTTTTTCTTCAAATTTTTTCATTTTTTTCATCACCTTGTTCTATTTAATATGGTTGTCACATACATTTTATCATTTATTTAATTAAAATACTTTCTGAAACGAGGTAGACTGATGAAAATGTGTATGACAGAAAATTCTGTTGTTTTAGTCGGATCCAAAACAGAAATTTTAAAAACGCTTCAAGTTATGAGCATGCAATATAAAACTGTCCAGGAATGGATCCAAAACGCGAATGGCAAGTCGCTGTTTGTTGTAAAATAACTCTTTTTTCCCTACAATTAAATTTGGAGGGATTATTATGAAAAAACGTAAGCTTGGTTCTACATTATTACAAATATCCGAAATTGGATTAGGTTGTATGTCTCTTGGAACGGAAGATAACGAGGCTATTTCAACGATACATGCGGCAATCGATGCTGGAATTAATTATTTTGATACTGCTGATTTATATGATTTTGGCAAAAATGAAGAAATCGTAGGAAAAGGTATAAAGGGCAGACGAGATCAAGTAATTCTTGCAACAAAAGTCGGTAACCGATGGAATAACTCAAATGACAAATGGCATTGGGATCCATCTGGTGCTTATATTAAGGAAGCTGTAAAGGCTAGTTTGCGTAGACTAAATACAGACTATATTGATTATTACCAGCTGCATGGTGGTACAATAGATGATCAATATGAAGAAACGGTTTACACTTTCGAGGAACTAGTAAAAGAAGGATTAATTCGCTATTACGGCATCTCTTCAATTCGTCCAAATGTTATCAATCGATTTGTAAATCACTCTTCAATCCAAGGTGTTATGATGCAATTTAATATATTAGAGCGTAGACCTGAAGAATTTTTCCCACTTTTCGAAAAAAACAATATTTCTGTCATTGCACGTGGTTCCGTAGCAAAAGGTCTTTTAACAAATAATTGGGAAAAGAAATTGTCTACAAAAGGTTACTTATCGTATTCGGAGCATGAATGTAAAGAAACAATCTTCAAACTGACCCAACTGCTTGAGGAAGAACAATCACTACATAGCTTAGCTTTGCATTATTTACTACATCACAATGTCGTTTCATCTTTAGCTATTGGAGCTAGAAATAAAGAACAATTGTTAGATAATATAAATGCCTACTATGCAAAACCTTTAAGTACTAAACAAATTACACAAATTCAAGAAATTTCTCATTTTACAAAATATGAGGAGCATCGTTAAGCCACTCCTTCCTACTATGGAAGGAGTCTTAATTCTTCCATTTTTCAGCTTTTTTATCGATTTCTTCTAAAAACTCTTTTCGCCCTTTTTTATATTCTTTTTTGTTTTTAGGAAATTTTTTAGCAAGTTCAGTTTTTAATTTTATATACTCCATTGCTTGATCAGTATGAGCAATCATATATTCTCTAAAGGCGATATTTCGCTCAATCGCATTATTTCCTTCAGCAAAAACGTGAATATGAAAACTGCAATTATCTTCACATTTAATAAAAAATCTTCTATTTTGATTTGAATGATCACCCATTTGTTCATAACCTAATGTTTTTAGTACATCACCATATTCATCAAACTGATTTAAGCTTTTCACAACAATCATTAAATCAATAATCGGGTCGGCAAACATATTAGGAATTGAGGTGCTTCCTATGTGATAAATTGCTACTTTCTCAGGTAATAATATTTCAATTGCCTTTTTTTCAGTTTGAAAATCATCTTCCCACGAAGTACGATAAGGTACTATTTCAATTTGCTTTTTCATCATTAACACCTACATTTTATTTTTGTATGCATTTTTACTTTTATTTTATTATTCCCGACTTAATCCATGTAAAACAACATGAAAAAAACCTTAAAAATCATAATTTGGTACTAAATTAAATTTTCGTTAAAATACTCACATTTTCTACTTTAATTGGTTTTTTTTTATTATAATTATTTTAGTTACTAAGATATTTAGTTGCGTTAACTTTTTTATAAGTACTTCTTGTATTTTAAGGAGAGAATGAAATGTCAGAGAATCAAATCATCAGAAGTGAATTTATTCCGTCACTAATAATGGAGTTTAGAAAATTTAGCACCTCAATCGTTCTTTTTAACGAAGGGCTCGCCTCTAAACTACATTTAAATGCGACAGATTTAAGATGTAGAGAACTACTTTACCATACTGGTCCGATAACAGCTGGAAAGTTATCTCAATTAACCCATCTTACTACCGGTGCAATAACGGGCGTAATCGACCGACTTGAGAAAGTCAACTTAGTTGAACGAATTCAAGATCCCAATGACCGTAGACGCGTAATTATTCACCCTGTGTATGATCGGGATGATGAGCTAGCAGATCTTTTTAAACCATTATCTGACTCTCTTTCTAATATTTTTAACCAGTATGATGACAAAGAGTTAACATTATTATTTAAATTTTGGAATGATATTAATGAGTTACTTCCAAAAGAGACACAAAAATTAAATAGCAATAAGGGGGAAACTTAATGGTTTCAAAAGAAAGTAAGGTTGGCTTTGTCGTAGCTGGTTTATTATTAGGAATGTTGATGGCCGCTATGGATAATACAATTGTTTCAGCTTCCATGCCAACAATTGTCGGAGAACTAGGTGGGTTAGATCAATTTATTTGGGTAACTTCAGCATATTTAGTTGCTACTATGGCAAGTATGCCAATCTTTGGTAAGTTATCAGATATGTATGGACGTAAACGCTTTTATTTATTAGGACTTATCATTTTTTTAATTGGTTCTGCATTATGTGGAACAGCAAATAGCATTGTTCAATTAAGTATTTATCGTGCAATTCAAGGGATTGGTGGAGGCTCACTAATGCCGATTGCCTTTACTATCATTTTCGATATTTTCCCTCCTGAAAAACGAGGAAAAATGACTGGTTTATTCGGTGCAGTTTTTGGTCTTTCTAGTGTATTTGGACCATTATTAGGTGCTTATATTACTGATCAAATTGATTGGCGTTGGATTTTCTACATCAACTTACCATTAGGTATTATTTCTTTATATTTAATTTCTCAGTTTTATAAAGAAAATCTTCATCTTAGAAAACTTAAAATCGACTGGTTGGGTGCAATTACGCTTGTCGGTTCAGTTGTCAGCTTAATGTTTGCACTTGAACTTGGTGGGAATGAATATGATTGGAATTCTGGTCCAATTATTACCTTATTTGCAGTCTTTGCAGTTCTGTTTATCGCATTTATTATTATTGAAAGAAAAGTTGAGGAGCCAATTATTTCATTTAGTTTATTTAAAAAACAACTATTTGCGGCAACTCAAGGTGTAGCATTTTTCTACGGTTCAGCTTTTATTATTACAACTGTATTAATTCCACTATTTGTTCAATCAGTTTACGGTGGTTCAGCTACAAACTCTGGTATCATTCTAATTCCTATGATGCTTGGTTCAGTTGTTGGTAGCCAGGTAGCAGGTCAATCGGTACGTAAGTTTAGCTATAGAAGCATCATGTTAGTTTCTGTTGTCTTATTCTTCATTGGAATGTATTTATTAAGTACATTAGGTACAGATACTGCTCGTTCAACTGTAACATTTTACATGATCATCGCTGGTCTTGGAATGGGTTGTTCATTCTCATTATTAAGTATGGCAACACAGCACAAAATCGAACCTCAAAAACGAGGAATTGCTACATCTACAAATACCTTCTTTAGAACATTAGGTATGACAATCGGTGTAACAATCTTTGGTACGATTCAAAACCACGTATTTAAAAATAAATTAAGTGATTTACTAGGTAATTTAGGTGCATTTGGCAAAGTTGATTCACGTGCTTTATTATCAGCTGATGCAAGAGCTAAAATTCCACCTGAAGTACTTCATAAAATCTCAGAAGCAATGGCACATTCAGTTGCAACTACTTTTAAATGGACATTAATTCCGATCACATTAGGATTTATCGCTATTATCCTAATGGGTAAAGAAAAATTAACATTTGAAGTTAAAGAAAATCGTGCGAAAAAAGCTCAATAAAAATAAAGCCAAATCCTAATTAAATGGATTTGGCTTTTCTTTTCTTTGAAATAACTTTCTAAAAATTAATTTTTTTTACATATTTCAACATTTTTTTACTTATTTTTATTATTTTAATAATCTGAACTTTATATTTGCCATCTATTCTTATAGAGTAATTAATTCTATGAGGAGATGATTAAAAATGAATGGAAAAAAGTTAATTTTAGCAGCAATGACATCAGTAATGGTGTATTCAGGAGTTACCCAAGTTTCAGCACAATCAACATCTGAGAGCCAGAATTCGTTAAAGTCATTTGGTCCAAAAGGATTTGACCTTCAAGCACACCGTGGAGGAATTGGTCTTACAGTTGAGTCAACTTTAGCTTCATTCTCTCATGCACTCGAACTCGGCGTAAGCACCCTTGAACTTGACGTACAAATAACTGAGGACCATCAAGCTGTCATTACTCACGACCGTAAGATTACAGGTACCAAATGCTCTGACACTAAACCTGCATTCGTTGGTGATTCGGAATATCCATACGTTGGCAAATACATAAAAGACTTAACTCTAGCACAAGTAAGGACGCTTGATTGTGGTTCAAAGGGTTTACCCCAATTCCCTGGTCAACAACTAAGTCCAGGTGCTCGTATGCCACTTTTAACCGAGATATTTGATCTTGTAAAGCAATACAAAGCTAAAAAAGTGTGGATGAATATTGAAACAAAAGTAGAAGCTGGTGCACCTGAACAGACAGCCCCTCGCGAAGAATTTGTTCAAATAGTTGCCAAACAAGTTCGTGAAGCTGGGATGCTCGATCAAGTGTCAATTCAAAGTTTTGACTGGGGTGCGCTTAAGCTTATGCATGAAGTTGAACCTCGTTTGCCTCTTGTTGCACTAACTAACGGACCAGAGTTTTTACAGCCTGGCAAACCTGGTAAATCCCCTTGGTTAGGTGGAATTGATATTGATGACTTTGATGGAAATCTCGTTACTGCGGCTCATTCGTTAGATGTAGATGCAATTTCTCCAGTACATGGTTTCCCACAGGACGGAAAAATTACTGATGCGAATTACACGCCTTATATTACTAAAAATATGGTTCAAGAAGCTCACCAGTATGGCATGAAGGTTATTCCATGGACAGTTGACGACCAACCAACTTTGCAAAAGCTTATTGATGATGGTGTTGATGGAATAATAACTGATTACCCTGACCGACTACGTGTTGTAATGCAACAAAATCAGTTTAAATTACCTAAAAGCTACTCTGCTGGTAAGTAGAATATGGATTTCTTAAATTTATTCTATTAATCTCTTAATATACCGTTTGCAAAATGATTCATACAATTATCTAAAATTAAAATATGGCTTTGTTAAATCTAAATGTTGATTTTTGAACAAAAAAGGTTGTCTATTTTAGACAGCCTTTTTTAATTTATATTAAACTAATACATTCCATAGTTGCATAAGAGAACTTATTTCAAGCTACATGTCCAAAAGAGTATGCAGAATCCATAGCAATACTTTGGATGAACTTCATTTTGCTGATTCAAAGTCAACATTGTCATAATTCATCCTGCTTCCTGTATTTTTGTGCCCTACTACAGTTGTTCATCCAGCGCTACTGTCACTATTTCATTTTAACCTCTATAATTCCCAGCTTGTATTGGCTAGGATTACTCAGAAACTGTTGAGATCTTTACAATTTTTAAACTTGATACTTGATTACTAAAGTTACCTAAATCATTTACATCTTCTGTAAGAACCTTTGACGCTCCTTTATAATTTGCATCCGAAAATAAAGTTACTTGATAGCCTGGTGCAATATGAATAGAAGAAACAGTATCATTGCCTATACCTTTTCATAATTACCAGATCCGAGTAATTCTGATACACCTCCAAAAGCATTTTCATTGTATACTGTCACAGGCATTTCTACACCGTTTACACGAAAAAACATATCGATGAATCCAGCAGTCTCTTGTTCTGCTTGATTCAATTGAGCAAGAGTTGGATTTTTCACCTCGTTCTTCCACATGGAAGAATAATAATTACTGTAAGCTGCTTGCCAGAACCAATTAATGATCGTTTCATTCCAAATTTGAGGTAAAACGGATTTTGCTTGTACCGCGGCTTGATGAATCCATGCTTCAGGATCAGTTGAAGCGATCCATTTATACAGACCTGAATCTGGGACTGTCATTTGATTTTGAATACTTTCGGCATATGTTTCAAACTTCGAATGATAGCCAGGTGCGTTATGATCTAGATTGGAAATATTTGAAGCATGTAAAGGCTGTGTTACATCCGTAAAATAGTGCAAAGATACTCCTAAGTAGTAGAATGCATTGTTAAAATCTCCTTTTTTATAATAATCCGACGCTAGATTAAAATACTTCGCTCCTGATTGACGAGCCGTTGGGTAAGAAGCTCCTGTATAATTTGTTTGTGTGTCTGGGTCATAAAAGTGCGACATAAATGTGCTCGTATCGTAAAAAGGATTAATGTGATCTGTATCGTATAACCCCTGATCAAGGCGATCACGAAACTGATTAAGCAAAGTTGTAGGCTTGTTTATTGCAGGATCTTTATTTTCGGCAATAAGTTTGACACTGCCATTTACGATAAAATGATGAGTACTATGCTCTTGGTTGTGAACATCCTCATCAGACCAGGCAAATGCCTTTTGATAATTGCTGAATAATGATGTGATTGCAAGTGCACTTCCAGCAACTAAAGATACTAGTTTTTTTGATTGGAGTTTTTTCATATTACACCTTCTTTTTGTTTTTTGTTGTCTCACAAGTAACAATGTCTAAGTATAATAAGGTTTTGTTAATTAGATATTTTTGTTATGTGAAAATTTGTTAAATTTTGGGATTTTCTGTATTGCTATTTATTTATATTGAAAATACGCTCATCACATAATATGGAAATTGCAGTTATTCTTTTTAAACTTCAATACCTCCACTGAGTTTACTATGTTTTATTATTCAGATGATATGATGGGCCTTAACTTCAAATGAGGGCGCAGTTGAGGTAATGAAAATAACTTGCTATATAGTTACACAAGAAAGATAAAAGCCCCTTTAAAAAAGGGGCTTTTTCTATTCATCTTTCGCAACTCCACCGACAGACCAATTTTCGTTTTGGAATTCGTTAATTAAGATTCTAACTTGTGGTGGCTGAACGTCTAATGTGCGACAAACTACTTCATTAATTTCTCTCATTAATTGCTTTTTCAACTCTGTACTTCTACCTTCAAGCAATTGAATTTGAATGATTGGCATAAAATATTACCTCTTCACTTGAAGTGTCATTGTATCGATTCCTTCAAAACGAGCTTCTACGATATCGCCATCGCCAACATGGATTGCTTCTGTAATACCACCAGTTAAAATAATCATCCCTGGCTCAATTTGTTCACCGTTTTTACTCAACATCTGTACTAACTTTACGACAGATTCAACAGGATGATCTAGTACATCGGAGCTTACACCACTTTGTACTTTTTCGCCATTTTTATATAATTCAACATTAATTTGATCCCACGAAGTATATGTAGGTGAATATTGTTGTTTTCCAATGATAAATTTTGATGAAGATGCATTATCTGCTACTACATCTGTAAGTGTAAATGAGAAGTTTTTATAACGACTGTCGATTACTTCTAATGCAGGTACGATATATTCAGTTGCTTCCCATACATCTTTAGCTGTTACATCTGATCCAAATAATGGCTTGTTAATCATAAATGCAATTTCTGGCTCAACCCTTGGATGGATCGATCCTTCCATCTTTAATTCATTTTCTTCTAATTCCATCGATTTCGTTAAGCGGCCATAGATTGGCTCATCAACATTAACTGATTTTTGTTTCGCAATACTTGTTAGACCCATTTTCCAACCAATTAATGGATCACCATTTTTAATCGCATAATCAATACTTAATTTTTGAATCTCATAAGCATTATTTACGTTTAACTCTGGATGTTCAATTGTAATTTTATCCATTTCTAACCCGTTTTTTTGGTGCATATATATATTTTTCGCGATTTCAGTTATCATTTGATTAAACTCCTCTCAAAAAACAGACAATTTTTTATTTGCTAGCATACATGCTACTTCTTGAATCATGTCCTCTTGCCCACCAACTACTTTTTGTTTTCCTAATTCGATTAAGATATCTCTTGCATCAACATTCCACTTTTTTGCTGCTCGATTTGCATGTAATAGGAAGCTTGAATATACTCCAGCATATCCTAAAATCAGGCTTCCCTTTGTTATCTCTTGTGGTGTTGTTAAAATTGGTGCCACAATGTCTTCTGCTAAGTCCATCATCTTATAGAAATCAATTCCTGTTTTGATTCCTAAGCGCTCTAATACACCAATTAATACTTCAGTTTGAGTATTTCCTGCACCTGCACCTAAGCAACGTACACTTCCGTCAATTCTAGTTGCTCCTTCTTCGATTGCTACTAATGTATTAGCCATTGCCAAAGATAGATTATTATGAGCATGGAATCCAACTTCAATATCAAGTGACCCTCGTAAAGTAGCAATACGCTCTTTTACTTCATGTGGAAGAAATGCACCTGCAGAGTCGACCATATACACAACATCTGCACCGTAGCTTTCCATCAACTTAGCTTGCTCTACTAATTTCTCAACTGATGCCATATGAGACATCATTAAAAATCCTACAGTTTCTAAGCCAAGCTCTTTGGACATTGAAATATGTTGTTTTGAAACATCAGCTTCAGTTACATGTGTCGCTATACGAGCCATTTTTGCTCCAATGCCTGCTGCCGTTTTCAATTCTTTTACTGTTCCAATACCAGGTAATAATAAAACAGCAATCTTTGAATGATTACATGTATTTACCGCTGCTTCGATCAATTCAAATTCATTTGTTGTCGATAAACCATATTGTAATGAAGAACCACCTAAACCATCTCCATGTGATACTTCAATATAAGGCATTTTTGCATCATCAAGAGCCTTCGCTATTCTTACTACTTGGTCTACAGTATACGAATGGGCAATTGCATGGCTTCCATCTCTAAGTGCTACTTCAGTTACAATGATCTCTTTTCCAAACATTGCACTCCCTCACTTTCTTTCATACTTTGTTTAAACAGTTTTTACAACTTCATATTGCGCAATCTCTTCTGCTACTCTTACTGCTGATGCAGTCATAATATCCAAGTTTCCTGCATAGCTAGGTAAGTAGTCACCAGACCCTTGAACTTCTAAATAAACTGTTACAGTGGAACCATCTATAATCGGGTCCATTCTTAATCGGTATCCAGGTACATATTCTTGAACCTTTTTAACCATTTGTTTTACTGAATTAATCATGCTTTCATGGTTAAAATCTTCATTTGTTACCTTGCAATAAACTGTATCTCTCATCATAATTGGCGGCTCTGCTGGATTTAAAATAATAATCGCTTTTCCTTTTTTAGCTCCACCAATCTCTTCAAGACCTTTAGCTGTGGTGACAGTAAACTCATCGATATTTGCACGTGTACCAGGTCCGGCACTTTTGCTGCTAATCGTTGCAACGATTTCTGCGTATTCAACCTCTGCAATTTGACTAATTGAATGCACAACTGGGATCGTTGCTTGTCCACCACAAGTTATTAAATTGACATTGTCTTCTACTATATGTGAACCTAAATTGACAGGCGGTACTACAAATGGACCAATTGCAGCAGGCGTTAAATCGATGACACGTTTCTTTAATTCACCCAATACTTTTGCATGATGAAAATGTGCTTTAGCAGATGTCGCATCAAATAATAAATCAGCCAGTTCTTTCCTTTCAATAAATCCTTGTATACCATTATCAATTACTTCAATTCCCATTTCCTTTGCACGATTTAATCCATCAGATTCTGGATCAATACCAATCATCACCGTTAACTCAAGGAATGGATTATTTTGTAATTTCATCATTAAATCTGTTCCAATATTACCCGAACCAATGATTCCGACCTTTAACTTATTCATAAATTCACCTCATTTATTTAAATGAAATCGATACATCACCTAGTAAAGGAAACTTTGCAGTAAATTTGTCACCAGCATTTACATTTATTGCAGCTGATAAAGCTCCAGATAAAATAATTTCACCAGCGTTTAGTGAAATCCCAAACTCGCTTAGTTTATTCGCTAACCATGCTACACAATGAATTGGGTTTCCTAGCACTGCTTCTCCCTTACCAGAATTCATCAGTTCATCGTTACAATATAGATCCATCGCGACATTCGGTAAATCGATTTCCTTTACATCGAAACGCTCATTTCCAAGAACAAATAAACAGGAAGAAGCGTTATCAGCTACTGTATCCTCTAAGCGGATTTTCCAATTTTCAATTCTACTATCAACTACCTCTATAGCAGGCACAATATAATCCGTTGCATTTACTACGTCCTCAAACGTAATATTTGGACCGATTAAATCCTTTTTTAAAACAAATGCAATTTCAGCTTCTACTTTTGGTAAAATCATATTTCCAACTTGAACTTCACCAAAGTTAGGGATATTCATATCTGTTAATAAGTGACCGTAATCTGGTTCATCTACCCCTAATAGCTCCTGCATAGCAATCGATGTTAAACCAATTTTTTTGCCAATAATTTTCTGGCCTTTTTTCAATTTTTCTTCAATATTTGTTAATTGAATTTGATATGCTTCTCGCTCTGTTAATCCAGGATAAATCTCAGTTAAAGCTTTTATACTGACACCAGTCTCTTCTGCTTCTTGTAGCAGAAGTGTTAGCTCGTCTACACTAGTAATTTTCACGCTCTCCACCCCTTTGGATTTTTATAATTTAATCGTGATATTCGATAATTCACTATAAAACTCAAAGCTATGAGCTCCACCTTCACGACCTAAACCACTTTGTTTCATCCCTCCAAAAGGTGTACGTAGATCTCTTAAGTACCAAGTGTTTACCCAAATAATTCCGGCTTCAATTTGATGTGCAACACGATGAGCTCTGCGTAAATCATTTGTCCAAATTGTTGCGCCTAAACCATAGTGAGTATCATTTGCCCATTCAATTACTTCATCTTCCGTATCAAACGGCATAACTGTTACTACTGGACCGAATATCTCTTCTCTAACACATCTAGAGTCTCGACTTAAGCCAGTAATAATTGTAGGTGAGATAAAGCATCCTTTTTCGATTGATGCTGGTCTACTTCCTCCAGTTAAAATATTGCCGCCTTCTTCTTTGGCAATCTCGATATAAGATAATACTTTTTCATAATGTTCTTTACTAATAACCGCACCAACTTTTGTACCTTCTTCAAACGGATCGCCAATTTTTAATTCGTTTGTTTTCGCGACAAATTTATTAATAAACTCATCAAAGACTGATCTCTGTACATAAATTCGAGATCCACATAAACAAACCTCTCCTTGATTCATAAACGATGATTTTAAAGTTGTTTCAATTACTTCATCTAAATCAGAATCTGCAAAGATAATGTTTGGATTTTTACCGCCAAGCTCAAACGATAATTTTTTTAATGTTGGAGCTGCGGCCTTCATAATTGCTGTACCTGTTTTTGTTTCACCAGTAAATGTAATTGCATCAACATCACTATGCTCTGTTAAAGCAGCGCCTGCCGCATTTGCCCCAAATCCGTGTACAACATTTACTACTCCATCCGGTACACCTGCATCTTTACAAATTTCAGCTAAAACAGTTGCTGTCATCGGTGTCCATTCTGCTGGTTTCATAACTGCTGTATTTCCAGCTGCTAAACATGGAGCTAGCTTCCAAGTTAGTAGTAATAACGGTAGATTCCATGGGTTAATCATCCCGACTACTCCAACTGGTCTACGATATGTATAATGCAGGGCTGTTTGATCTTGCATGTGAGATTCAGAGCTTAATGTTGTAATATAGTCAGCGAAAAAGTAGAAATTATGAGCAGATCTAGTAATATCAACTTCTAAAGCAAGATCGTATGGCTTTCCAGTATCCATTGCTTCTAAAGCCGCTAATACTTCTTTTCGTGCTAATATTCCATCACCAATTTTTCTTAAAACTGCCGCTCTTTGATTGCTAGTAAATTGCTTCCATTCACCTTTTAGCGCTCGTTTTGCTGCTTTTACAGCTAAATCAATTTCTAGCTCTCCACCTTCAGAAACAGAACCTAAAACTTCTTCGGTTGCAGGATTTATATTTAAAAATGTTTTTTGATTATATGAAGGAATAGATTGTCCATCAATAAAGTGCTTACAATCAATCGGTAATGTTTTATTTTTTTTCTCAGTAACTTGCATAATAGGCACCTACCATTCTAATAGAATAAAAGGTGACACGAGTGCCACCAAATTTTTTTAATCCTCTATTTCTACAACCATTTCAATTTCGATCGCTGTATTATGCGGAAGCTGAGCCATCCCAACAGCTGATCTAGCATGTTTTCCTCTTTCACCAAATACTTCTACTAAAAGGTCAGAAGCCCCATTCATCACCTTAGGATGATCATAGAAATCTTCTGTACTATTTACGAAGCCTAAAATTTTTACAATTCGCTTTACTTTTGAAAGGTCACCTAATTCGTACTTTAATACACTAATTAAATTTAACATTGACTCTCGAGAAGCTGCGTATCCTTCCTCGAGCGTTAATTCTCGACCAAGTTTGCCACGGTATTCGTCTACACCTTGACCCGATGTAAATAGTAGATTACCAGTACGTACAGACTTAACATAGTTTCCTGATGCAGGTCTAATCGGTTTAATTGTATAGCCTAAACTTATTAATCTATCTTCTGGAGTCAATACTTTGTTTTCCATGAAGTAAATCCGCCTCCTTTATATTTAAAAATTTCAGAGCATTTTTTCCTAAAATAGCTTCTCTCATTTCTTTATTAAGATCCATCTGATTAATGACTCTTCCAGGTGGCGTTTCTCTTAATAAGAAAGGATAATCCGAACCCATCACAATTTTGTCATATCCAAAACGGTTAATTAAAAATTGAATATTAATAGGATCATAGTGAAGCGAATCAAAATAGAAATTAGTTACGTAATGACTTGGTGGATAAGCTGTTTTTCTCAAGTGTGGCCATACCTTCCAGCCTTGATCTAGTCTAGGAAGAATAAATGGGAATGAACCTCCACCATGGGCAAAGCAAATCTTTAATTTTGGATATTTTTCAATGACTCCACCAAATGTTAAGCTAGCAGCCGCTAAAGCTGTTTCGCTCGGCATTCCGACCGTGTACATAAAGTTATGATCTGGAGTACGGTCTTTCGCTAATGTTTCCCATGGATGAATAAACAATGGTACATTCCATTTTTCAGCCATTTCAAAAAATGGACTAAATTCATCACTATCTAAATTTGTGCCATTTACATTCGTACCAATTTCTAATCCACTTAATCCAAGTGTATGAATACAGCGATCCATTTCTTGAATTGCGATTTCAGCATTCTGCATCGGTACTGTCCCTAATCCAATAAATTTTGATGGATTATTTTTAACCGTGTTCGCTATAAAGTCATTTTGAATTTGCGCCATTTCCAATGCGACTTGAGCTGGTGCCCAATACGAAAATGTAACTGGGATTGGTGACAACACCTGCATTGTGACACCCTCATTATTCATGTCCTCAATTCTCTTTTCAGGACTCCATACTTGATCAGTTACTTCTCTAAATACTTTCCCAGCAACCATAATATTGGCACCACATGAACATGTCGGTTGTAAAATTGGCCATCTTTCATGACCATATTTTTCAAAAAAATTCGGTAAGTCCTCAGGAATTATATGTGTATGAAAGTCTATACGCATACCCATTCATCCGCTTCTTCCTTCATGACATGACCACAGTTTTTACATGTTCTCAACTCAAGGCTACCATTGAATTGTTCAATTGCTTCTTTGACTTGTGTTCCAATATCAGTTAATTGAACAGTCGTTTTATGCATTTCTTCATTACATTCATCACAGAACCAAACAAAGCTTTCTAATTCACCTTCTGCTCTTTTTCGTTCAAGAACAATTCCATATGAATCTTTTACTCTATGAGGTGAATGTGGAACAAAAGAAGGAAGCATAAAAATTTCACCTTCACCAACTGTTACAACTTCACGCTTTCCATCTGGTGTAATACACTCAACATAACAACTACCTTTAATTTGATAGAAAAATTCGTCTGCAGGATCGATATGGAAGTCTCTACGTTTATTTGGTCCTCCAATGATCATTGCAGCATACTCTGAATCTTCCCAAATAACTTTATTATTAACTGGTGGTTTTAATAGCTCTTTATTATCCTCAATCAATTTGAAAATATTAAAAACTCGACTTTTAAGATTCATCCTTATTCCTCCAATTAATTCAATTTTTAGTAAGCGCTATCATTATGCATTAATATAACCAAGCTGATTTGAGACTGTTTTAGCAGTTTTAACAACATCCTGTACCATACGACCAATATCCTGACTCATCATATACGAAACTGGTCCAACCATATTTAACGCTGCAAAAGTGTGTCCCGTATATGTTTGAATTGGAGCTGCAATCCCAAATAACCCAAGATCGTTTTCATTATTGCTAATGCTATAACCATTCTCTTTAATTGCAGTCATTTCTTTTTTTAATAAATCAATATTTGTAATCGTATTTGTTGTATAAGCTTTAAAACCTCTTTCCATCGTTGGCTTTAAGTATGCTGGATTATATGATAGTAGAATTTTTCCGGTACTTGTACAATATGCAGGTCGTTTAGCACCTACAAACGTCGGAACTGGTATGGAATGTTTTGAGGATACTTTTAAGACAAATCTTACGTCCCCTTTATCAAACATTCCGATATGGACTGTACTATTATAATTTTTTAGTAAATTTTCTAATAATGGAATAGCCTCACTATAAATATCTTGCTGATGCATAACGTGATTACTCCACTCAAGTAACTTCCATCCAAGTCGATACTTTTTTTTGTTATCTTGAATTAGAATCCCTTCAGTACAAAGAGTTCGTACTAAATGATGGACAGAGCTTGCATTCATATTTAACTTTTCGGCTATTTCTAAATTTCCTAGTACCGGTTCTTCTTCTGTAAAGCAATCTAAAATTCTAGCAATCTTTTGAACTGAAGAGATCATTTAGATTCCCTCCATCTTAACGCTAAATTTCATAAAACCCCTGCTTTCTAAAATTACTCAGTTAACTTTAGAATTCGCTAGATTAGTTGATACTCCTTTTAAGTTTTTTGCACCATTTATTGCATCATCTACCATACTAAATGTTTTTTTGCGTTTCATTTGATTATAGTAAATTGCTCTTTTACGAATTGGATCACCTGTATAGTATCTTTCATATTGAAGTGCTCTTTGTCCAAAAGCTTCTCCACATAAATCCCAAGCAAGTTTAAATAGCTGCACTCGCTCTAAAGATGATACGCCTTCACGTCCAACATAGTATTTATCCATTGCATCTCTTAGCTCTGGGTGTTCGAAGTCTGCTTCTGTTGGTGACATTAATAATCCACCTGCACCGATTGTTTGAATGACTTCAATTGCTCTTGGATACATAGTTGGAAGTAATCCGCGAATTGTCTCTAACGGTTCCCATGCCGGCCTTACTTCGCCTGAAGGTAGTGTTTCATATTCAGTTTCTGATACTCGTAGTAAAGCACGAATTGTTTCAACTGATTGCAGTAATTCACCTAAGTCATTTTGTACATTTAAATAAACATCTACGCCAATTGAATCAGCTAGCTTGCAAGCCACTTCCACTGCAAACGCTAATTTCACATAGCCTCTTACACCAGACTGATGCGCAGGTTGTTGAGCAATACCTGTTTTTGGATATAAGTTATTTGCCGCTTCAACATTATTATGAATAAATACACGATTCCAAGGAACTAACACATCTTCAAATACAAGTACAGCATCCATCTCTTCAAATCTAGAAGCTAGTGGATGATCAAAGAATGATCTTTTCCCATCTTGCATTTGCTCTCTACATAAAATCTTTAATCCTGGAGTATCAACAGGAATTGCGAATGCTAATGCATATCGCTCATCACCTTGATGAAATCCTGGGAATGAATAAATGATTACTTCATCTGTGATTGGTGCTAAAGTAGCAAGCATTTTAGCTCCTCTAACGACTAAACCATCAACCGTTTCCTCTACAGCACCTAAATGAGTAAAAAGATCTTTTTGCTCATAAGATGGTTTGCTACGATCATTTTGCGGGTTAATAATTGCGTGTGTTAAGAAAATGTCATTATCACGTACAAATTTAAAATAATTTTGTACATTTTTTGACCACTCTGGATTATATTTATCTAAAAACCATGAATTACTAGCCATTGAAGTTAATACAATGTTCAAGAAATCCGGTGTTCTTCCCATTAAACCGAATGTTGACTTAGCATATGCTTCAAACAATTCTCCACGTTTTTTAATATCTTCAGATGATTTCGGTACTAAAAAGGCATTAGAAACTCGCTCACCAGTTTCTTCACAAATATGTGTAATCTTGTCTTGATAAGCTGGATCGAACTGCATATCATATAACTTTGCAATTTCCAAAATAGGTTGTTTAAACACTGGATGGTTTACGATATCTTCAACCTTTTCTCCACCTAACCATACGTCTGGTTTTCTTGATTTAAACCCTTCAATATATTGCGCCCCTGTACGAATACCCATTTATTAATTCCTCCACTCCGATATGTAATTTTTTATCTTTGTTTTTTAAATCGAATCCGGAAAATTTTTAAAGCGCTTTCATAAATGCCAATTTCGCTATCTTAAATTATTTGCACCACCTACTACTTATTAATTAACTTAATTTTACTATAAAAAATTATAAAATTTTGAACAATCAAAAAATTTCATAATATGAAATTTTCTATTAAAAATGATTAATTATTTACTAGATAATAAGATTTCCTGAAAGTCAGGCCTTATTGACAATCTATTAAACTGAGAAAAATTGTTGATATCATTCAGGTATAATGTGAGGGTATCTTAATGGGGATTTTCAATTAGCGTTGATTTTATGATCCCTTTTTATAGATCTTTAGTAGATTTCTTCACTTTTTTAGTAGATTTCTAAATGCTGAAAGCAAATTTATTCATTTTCCACTTTTGGTATCTACTTTTGAACTATTATTATAGCCAGATACCCTAACCGGTATAGGTATGAGCCGTTCTATTTTGGGATTCTAGGAAATTTATTTGCAGTTTTACTAGTTTTATTTGCAGTTTCGTTTAATTTAATTGCAGTTTTACTAATTTTATTTGCAGTTTCTCGGTTTTTAATTGCACTTCGACTTTTATTTGCACTTTATGATTTCTTATTTGCACATTTAACAGTTTTATTTGCACAGTCAACGCTCTTATTTGCACTTCGACTTTTAATACTACGCTTCTTTTAAATATGACCTATAAACAAAAAATAAGGATGCCCTAATATTTTAGGACATCCCCATTTGAGATTGTTGAAAAACACATATGACAATCTGGAAATAAGCCTTATTTAAAATCTTTCCAAGAAATACTGCTCTCGTTTAGTAACTCTTCAAACGATTTATTTTTCTCACGCAATCGTTTTTCTTCTCGAACTCGAGCTTCTTCTTCCTCTTTGAGCTTTGTTTCATTTTCTTGTAATTGTTTTTTTGTATTTTTTAATTTTTGAAGAACTTCTTCATTCATTAATGAACCTAATGATATTTTTTCTTTCTGCTCATATGTTGGTTTTACTGGTTGCTGCGGCTTTCTTTTTTTCATTTTATATCACCTTCCATATAAAATATTTTATCATGAAATTTCAAAAATTGCCTGTAGCAACATATTTGAATTAGATTGATCCGTGGTAATTTTAACTAACCACTCAGTCTGGCATTTTTCAAGTGTCTCAAGCAAATTATATTAAATGTTAAACATTATATTAATCTAAAAGCTATTGTATTTTTCTTATAAGCTATTGATTTTGAATTTATCATCTTAAAATTAAAAACACTTCCGAGTTGACTTTGAAACTTAACCATGTTTATCGATTAAAAACTACTTTGTCTATTTTAATTAAAAGTTTATCGCATTCCCAAGTTTATAACAGGAACAAAAAGCAACAACTTTTTTACTCTTTTGTGTCCTAATTGTCAAAAACTAATTAATAAAATATTCTTTTTCTTATGATAAAATTTACTAAAAAAGGAGTGGTATGATGGCTAGTGCAGAGCAATTAATTAAAGAAAAGTTTGTTTGTTCAAAGTGTAAACATACGCAAGCTAAGATTAAAGAGGTATCTATGTCTGGTTCAGGTTTAAGTAAGTTGCTAGATATTGATTATAATCATTTTTTATTTGTTTCTTGTTTAAACTGCGGTTTTGTTGAGGTTTATAATCCTTCCATTTTAGAAGGAAAAACCCGCGGTGAGTTAACTACTATTCTTGATCTTCTTTTTGGATAAGAGAGTGATGATTCTAATATGATAATCTGGCTTGTTGTGATTGTATTTTTTCTTATTTATTTTATTGGGGTGGGTTATTATTTTACGCAGCAAGTTTTGTTTATGAAAACAAATTCGCTTGAGTTCATTTATCAGCGGGAGTTGGAAAATTTCCGTTTTGATGAAAATTTGTATCGCTCGTTTCAAAAGGAATCTTTTTCTGTTCAATCTCGTTATGGATATGAATTAAAGGGGTATTTATTTGAGGCCTTTGATACAAATAATTGGGTCATTATTACTCATGGTGTTTCGGTTAATAAGAACAACTCAATTAAATATGCTGAGTTATTTTTAAAGCTTGGATTTAATGTACTTACTTATGATCATAGACGACATGGTGAATCTGGAGGTACAACAACAAGTTATGGCTATTACGAAAAATATGATTTACAAACGATTGTTCACTATTTAAAAGATTTAAAAGGTGATATCGTTCTTGGCATTCACGGGGAATCAATGGGAGCATGTACGATGCTACAATACGCTGGTTTTGTTGAGGATTCTGCTGCCTTTTACATCTCAGATTGTGCCTTCTCTACTTTTGAAAAACAGCTTACATATCGTTTGAAAATGGATTATAAACTTCCAAAGTGGGCTATTCTTCCCGTCTCTAGCATTTGGTTAAAGCTTCGTAATGGATTTTTCATTAAAGATATTTCCCCATTACTTGCAACAAATAATATAAAAAAACCTGTATTATTTATTCATAGTAAGCGAGACGATTATATTCCTTATACAAACACAATTCATTTATATGAAGCAAATCAAGGTGAAAAAGAATTATTCATTGCCGAAAATGGCGCACATGCCATGAGTTTGAACGAAAATAAAGAAGAATATTATTCCATCGTTTCATCTTTTTTAAATAATATTGAAATTGAACATAATTCATTATAAAAAAATGGACAGAGTTTTTCCATCTGTCCATTTCAGTGTGTAGACAAAGTCTTAAATCTGATTTTCAGACTGATTGCAAGCGTTTGTCTTTCGAGGCGCGAAGCCTGATGAGGAGCGGAGTTACCCTAACCGGTAATGAGCACCACAGGCAGTCGAAGCAACGAAGAAAGCGAGCGTTTGTCAACAGTCTGAAATGGACAGAGTTTTTTTCCTCTGTCCATTTTTTTGACTCTTAAAGAGCCGCTTCTAAAATTTTCAACGCATCTTCTTGATCCAATTTTTTAAAGTAACCAAATGGACCATATTTAACTGTTTTAACAGCCATTTCAGATAGTTGCTCTTTTGTTATACCGTACTCGCTTAAACGACTTGGCGCACCAATTGAGCTCCAGAATGTGCGTAAAGCTTTAATTCCTGCTAATGCCCACTCTTCTTTTGACATTGAATCTTGTTGAATGTCAAATACTCTATTTGCAAATTGACAGAATCGATCTACGTTTTCACTCATTACATATTCCATCCAATGAGGGAAAATTATCGCTAATCCTCCTCCATGAGGAATATCTGATACTGCAGATACTGCATGCTCAATATTGTGTGTTGCCCAATCACCTTGCACACCCATGCTTAAAATTCCGTTTAATGCCATTGTTCCACTATATAATAGTGTTTCGCGCGCTTCGTAATTATCTAAAGTTTCAACTGCAACAGGCGCAGTTTCAATAACTGTTTTTAAAATTCCTTCACAGAATCGATCTTGAATTTTTGTATTTTTTCCATGATGGAAATATGACTCAATAACATGTGACATAATATCCACTGATCCATAAACAGTTTGATCGCGAGGAACTGTAAATGTATTTTGTGGATCTAATATTGAAAATGTTGGGTAACTGAACTTACTTCCCCAGCCTAATTTTTCATTTGTTTCCCAGTTTGTAATAACTGACCCAGCGTTCATTTCTGAACCAGTTGCTGCAAGCGTTAATACTGTTCCAAATTTTAATGCATCAGTTGGGACTGCTTTTCGAGTAATAACATCCCAAATCTCACCATCAAATTTTGCTCCAACAGCAATCGCTTTTGTACAGTCGATTACAGATCCTCCACCAACTGCTAAAACAAAGTCAATACTTTCTTCTTTACAAATTTGGATACCTTTATGAACTGTTGATAGCCTTGGATTTGGTTCAACCCCACTCAGTTCATAAACCGCTTTGTCAGCTTCTTTAAGAATACCTACAATTTGATCGTATAGGCCATTCCTTTTAATACTTCCACCACCGTATACAAGTAACACATTCTTTCCAAAAGTAGTCGCTTTATCTTTTAACTTTTGTACACTATCTTTACCAAAGATTAATTCAGTTGGATTTGCAAATGTAAAAAAATTCATCTATATCCCTCCTTAAGTCAAATATAATTTTAACTTAAATAGGCAAAAGGATGCATCTTAAACGACTTTTGTTTGGAATATTTTTTTATTTATAGGGAAAACTAAATAATCGTATGGATGCTTCATTATATATCTAACTTTCTCATATTTAAATCCTACTTTTTCATATAATCGACGAACAGACGGTTTATCTTGATCGACATTTAATGAAACTCGCGTAACCCCTTTGTCTTTAGCATAAGAAAGTAAACCATTTAATAATTCGGTTCCAATTCCTTTGCCTTGATAATCTGGGTGTACTGATAATGTATCAATATAAAAATCTTCATCATCTGCTTCTCGATCTACTTGAACGTTTTGGAGATTTAAATTACGACTAATTATTTCAAGCATTTCACGATCAAGTACGGATAGTTCTGAGGAATGATAGGCTATGATTAGCCCGACTACTTTTCCTTCTGTTTCTTTTACTAAGCAATTATTGTAACTTAGTCTATTTTGTTCTGATTGAACATAATATTCTAAAATTGGAATAGCCTTTTCATATGATGATGTCCCAGTTAACATGAATACAATATCTTCAATCGCTTGTACAATTAGAGGGACAATTTGTTTTGTATCTTCTCTTTTAGCTAATCGAATCATGATTGTCACTCCTTATTATGATTTATTCTGTTTAGATTAAGCCTTTTTTAGTATAAAAAAAAACAACTTTATCATTTTATAATATTTTTATATTAATTTCATGTTAAAAATTAATTTTAAATTAAAATCCCCCTTTTAATTTAACATAAATGTAATATAATGAATTTAGATGTGTAGGAGGAATGAATTATGTCTGATGTTCAAATTAAAGTTTTAGATAATGGTCCTTTACGTGTCACTGGTACAGTAGATCTAGTTGACGCTGAAGGAAATACATACCCACAAAAAGCGGCTTTCTCATTATGCCGATGTGGATTATCAAGTAAATTACCATACTGTGACGGCACTCACAAAGGAAAGTTTGAATCTGTCGTTCGAGCTCCAAAAGAAGCAGAATAATATTATTTTTCTGGCGCCGATTATTGAATTATTTTAAATAATCGGCTTTCTTAATGCCCTCACCTCTAATCTATTTGAAACATTCATAAGCCTAATCTAATCACACTTAACTTTACGGATTCATTTCAAGGGGGAAGTAACATGAAAAAGGTATTAGCATCAGTCGTTTTATCAGCAGCACTAGTTGCACCAGGTGTATCCGCTTACGCAGCGCCAAACACAAATGAATTAAATAGTTATTTAAAGAGTATCAGTTTGACTCAAGCTCAATTAAACGACTACTTACAATCATACTACGGAGAGTCGATCTCTGATTTCGATTCAGTTGCTGAGTTAAAAGAGACTTTAGGTGAAAGACTTACTCAAAAAACATTAGACGCAGTTCTAGAAGAGAATGGTTATACTGAGAAAGAAGTTATTGATCTAGCAGTCTATTATGATGATATGGACAAAAATGCATCATTACTAGATACTTACTACTTCACTTCTGATATTGAAAATTTAATTTACTTAGATCAAGATGAGTCAGGTAGTTCAGAAGATGAGTTCCCTTCTATGGATGATCTTTCTGATGTTTTTTCTGCGTTTGGCATTACTGAAGCAGAACTGAATAATCTATCTTCATACTTAGAAAAAGTTGTGAATGATGACCCTGCTATTGAAGCAAAATTAGAAGCTTTAGCTGACCGTGCTTCTGCTTTAGAAGAAAACTATCCTGAATTTTTCTCAATGGATACTGAGGCTACTCCAGAAGAATTACCAGATGCATTAAAAGTAGAATTAATGAATATCGTAAAAGAGCTTCAATCTACTTTAAAAATTGATATTAAAGTTCAAATTGAACAAAAAGGCGTTAAATCACCTCTAACTTTTGCTAAATTACTTACAATGGATGATTCTATGGATTCTATGGAAGACCTAAAAGTATATTTAGAGATTTACGATAACGCTGGTAATCTATTATTAGACGCTTTATTTACACCAGATGCACTACTAGGCGATGACCAACTAGTAAATATCGTGAAAGATACTCAAAAAGCAGTTAAAACTTCAGAGAAAAAACCAACTGTTACTGTAAGAACAGAAAATGGTGGAAAACTACCAACTACTGCAACTCATACAACTGAATGGACAATGGTTGGTATGTTAATGATGTTAGCTGCTGTTGTTTTACGTAAAAAAGTAATTGCAAAACGATAAGCTATGAGTCGAAAACGAAAAGTACTTCTTATTTTTTCTGCACTTCTTTTTATTATCGGATTATTTTTTGCTTCAACAAATGCTTATTCATTGATTAAAACCTATGTACTGTATAAACAGTCAAAGGATGATTTTAAAAAAGAAATCAAAACTGAAACAGCAACTAAATTGAAGCAAATTAAAAAAAATGAGCCACTTTATAAGACTTATCCTAAATTTGGCGAAGAAATGGGTACATTAACGATTCCTAGAATTGAAGCTACTCTACCAATCTTCCACGGGACTGATGAGGACGAGCTTGCAAAAGGAATCGGTCATTATGCCAAATCCGTGATGCCAGGTGAAAGAGATAATAGTGTTCTTGCTGGTCATAGAGATACTGTATTTCGTCATCTTGGTGAAGTAAAAATAGGCGATTCATTAATTGTAAAAACTTCTGCCGGTACTTTTACTTACAAAGTCCACAGAATTCGTATCGTTGATAAAGATGATCGCACTGTTATTATTCCAAAACCAAGACCTACATTAACGGTGAGCACTTGTTACCCATTTAATTTTATTGGACATGCACCAAAACGTTATATTCTTGTTGCTAGTTTAGTAAAATCTGAAGTCAATAAATAAACAAAAAGCTGCTCGCTAGTAATAGTGAGCAGTTTTTATTATTCATAGTTTCATCTATTTTTTAGTTTCCTAGCGCTATCCAAAATCTCTCATTATTTAAATTGCGAACACTCCACTGATAATGTCCATCGCTGCAATTTTCCGAAAAGAAATTAGCTGAATAAATACTATAAAAAAGAACGTATAAATGGATTGTACTTCTAACTTCTTCACCTAATGTATTAACTATTTTATTTAAATATTTTTCTAATTTTACTTCTCCCAATTCATCATATAAATCAAATAAAATCCAACTTAATGCAACATCAAATAATGGGTCCCCATATAATGTCATTAATCCGAAATCAATTACTCCATTGATTTGTCCATTTTCATTTACTAATAGATTTGATGGATAATAATCCCCATGTACAAGTGAATAGACCCCTTCATATTTAACCGAAAATCCTTCCAGTATTCGATTTAATTTCACTTCATAATCCATAACATCTTTTTTTAAATAGCCTTCTACTTCGATATTCTTTTTTAGTAATGACTGTTTTAAAAAATCATACCAATCCTTTGAAGAAATTTCATAATCACTTAATAATTTAATGCCTTTAATGCGGTTTTCTAATTTAATTGTTTGGATACTTAATATTGTAGATAAATAGTTTTCAAAAAAAGAATCTAATTCTTGTTCATTATACTTTGATAAATCCTTTTGAATATTTTTGCCTTCAATTCGTTTTTCAATCGTTAAAATAGCATGTTCTTCTTTTATAATTTCATGTATTTTTGGCAGTTTAAAATGTACATCACTAAAGTTTAATGACTCATAAAATTGCTTTAATATCTTTAATTTTGGATAGGCTGCTAGCTTATATATTTTTAAAACTCTCTCATGATCGTAAGCATAAACTTCTGCTTCTTGTCCTTTTCCTAAAAAGTTTGATTCGTCTAGCTTATACTTCTTTAAAATGTAAGCAATAACATTTTGTGCAATCATTTTTGGTCTCCATTTTTCTTTTTTTATATACTTTTTTTCAACTTTACTTCTATATATTCCTGCTTCTTCCAAATTAGCCTACTATTTCTATTACAGCAATAAAAAAATACGATCTTTTTTCCATAAAGATCGCATTTCACGTTGTTGAAAAATGAGTTTGTCAATTAGCGCCCAACAATATCATCACTAAGTGAACCCTTTATGAGTAACTCTTTTGTTGATTTCGGCTTTTTTACTTACTCATGATCCCTTTATGAGTAACACTTTCGTAGATTTCTGCTTTTTTACTTACTCATGAACCCTCTATGAGTAACTCTTTTGTTGATTTCTGCTCTTTTACTTACTCATGAACACTTTATGAGTAACACTTTTGTTGATTTCGGCTTTTTTACTTACTCATGAACCCTTTATGAGTAACACTTTCGTAGATTTCTGCTTTTTTACTTACTCATGAACCCTTACTCTTCTTTCGATTGCCATGAACCTTGTGCTTTTCGAATATAAATGATTTGCCCTATATGATATGTATTATGAGTACATAAGTTAGATAACGCTCCCCACCAAATTGCGTCTACTGGAAAATTCGGAATTTGTTCATGCAGTTTTGATTCATCTATTTCTTTTATGGCTAGCTGCCAATTGGCTAAGTTTTCATCTAACTGCTGAACTAACTCCTGCCAGCTTTCTATTGTTAAATTTTCTAAATCACGAAAAGTTGAAGCATTACTTTCTTTCATTTCAGTAGGGATTTCCCCCTTAAATCTTCTTAACCATCTTTCATTATAAAAATAAAGATGATTTACGATTTCGCAAATCGTATGGGTAAACTCATTTTGTCTCCATTTAATATCTTCTAGGCTTAAATTTTCTAATGCTATACTTAAAGGCTGAATCCAACTTTCAACATTGCGACAAACTTCTAATTGATCTAATAGGAATTCTTTTTTACTCATATACATTTCTCCTAACTTTTTTTATTTGCTCAATTATGTACTTTCGCGTCTATCAGTAGATATCCCTTTTACTCTATGCTTTCAATCCATTAAAAAATGCACTACTTAAAAAAGTAATGCATTTTTTGCAATAAGGAGCAATTAATTGAAATTAGTGAACTCTGAAAACATTAATAGTTGCTCCTGCACCTTGTAAAAGCGTAACTTCTCCTTCAAAATCAAATAATTGAAGTGAAATTGTGTCTCCAGCATCTAACGGTAAAATCATTTGACTACTATAGATGGATCTATTCACTTCATTTGCGATTACGGATGCATTTATAGGTCGACCATTTATTAAAATTCTTGAAGATACTCCCAATAGTAAATTTAAATTCACAGTGTAAGTAATAAAATAATTACCTGGTTCCTCAATTGTTAAGCGATCATTTGCTCGATTAATTGTAATTCCTTCGCCTAAATATTGAAATGATGGGAAAGTTATATTTGTACCCTTACTTGTTACCTCAACTTTTCCTCCGCTATTTGTAACAAATGCAAAATTTTCCCCTGGAGGGATTGGCGGATAATGATGTCTTGGGTGTCTCGGATGTCTCATACTATCACCTTTTCTTATTATTAGACATAAATCCTCTTTCGAAATTACTAGTTAAAGGCTTGTCTATATCTTATTAATATGAAACTTTTCCTTTTTCGTTACGGCATGTCCACTAGTTTTTTAATATTTTTTTGATTTAATAGAATTAAAAAAAGGAACCCAAAAAGTACTTTGACTTTCTGAGCTCCCTCTATGATTAAACTTTAATTAGTTTTGCTTCAATTTTTGTTTTTGGTCTAAAAAATGATAAATCGCATGCGCTACGCCTGCTTCTTCGTTTGTTTTTGTAACGAATGCACAATGGCTTTTTAGTTCTTCTTTCGCATTTCCCATCGCTACCGGAAATCCTACTCGGTTAAACATAGAGACATCATTAAAGCTATCTCCTATTGCCATGCTATCCTTTAAATCTACTCCAAGAATTGGGGCAAGCTTCAATAAAGCCGCTCCTTTACTAACATTTGCGGCATTAATTTCAACATTGTTTGAGCTTGATGAAGTAATTAATAACCCTTCTTCTTGCATTAAATTTAGTCGAATACGGCCAATAGCTTCTTTATTATTGGAAAGAAATAATATTTTATAAACATCAAGATTATTAAAATCCTCAATTGAAGTGTAATTTCGAACTTTTCTTAAAGTAGCGGTAACCTTATGCGTCTTGCCAGTACTCTTATCAGTAAAAAATTCATCGTAAAGAGTATCTCGACATTTCGTAAATGATCCTTCACTAGTACTAATAATAAATGTCTTATTTTCCGCCTCACATATGCTTAAAGCTTTTGCAAAAATTTCTTTATCCATTGAATCATTATGCAAAATTTTCGCTTCATAGTCATATATTTGAGATCCATTTAAACAAACAATCGGACAAGTCAATCCAGCTTCATCTAATGCTTCCTTCGCACTTTCATACATTCTGCCCGTAGAAATGACAACATGGATTCCTTCCTTTTGTGCTGCCCGGATGCTTTCAATATTTTCTGCTGGTATCCCATTTTTACCATTTACAAGTGTACCATCCATATCAATTGCAATTAATGCCATGTCGTTCTCCCCTTTTCTACTATTCTATTGCTATCTGAATGCTAAGTATTCACTGATTCTACTAAAACATTCTTATTACAATTTTACTATCTACTATTTTATGAGTTCATACTTTACTATTATAACGCAAAAAAAGACCTTCTGCATTTAAGAAGGTCTTTAAACTAATGGTCAAGGCTCTCTTACATCGTTACTATTTCTGTCATTTATCCTATAATAGCACTTATTTCTAAGTTTCTAGAGCCTATAACTCAATCTCAACAATCTCTTTTCCAACTAATCGAGCACCCTGCTTTGCTACAACAAATCCACCTGAAGAAGTGAATACGTTATTTGCTACAATTTTGTCCATTACTTGATTAATTAATGTTGGACTAACTGGGATTGTTGGATTGTCTACTGTGAGAGTAACAACCTTTTCACTTTCATTTAAAAATTTTAGTTCTAATGTTTGAATCATGTCACTTTCCTCCTTGTTTACAGACTGTTTAAAATTATTCCGTTGCTTAGTACTGCTAGGTCTACTAGTGGTAGTTCTTGCAGTGATGCTAAAGCATTTCCAACTTCGCTTAGCTTCACTAGATCAAGATCAACTCTGACATTTTTGTATGCCTTTCTCTTGATGATGATTTTTCCTTGTGAGTCTTTTCCTGCATGTAAATTTACATACAATGTAAGTTGTTGAGTAGCAATTTGTGCCATTTTCAACTCCCCCTTTCGATGTATATATACAGAAGTAGGGGGGATTTTTCGTTAATGATTAACTATTTTTTTATGATCCAATTTTTACGTCTACAATATCGCTTAGGTATAGCTCCATATATCCAGCTTGTTCTTCATAAATTGATAGTCTATTTTGGTGTAAATTGATTTTTCCTATTTTTCCTTTTACATTATGATGATAGTGATCTTTATAGTAAGTAATTTGCACACTTTCATCCTCGTGAATTGCCTGCTGAAGATGACGGTTCATTTCCTCTAATAATTGTTCGTCTACATCTTTTGGTTGTTCATAGTTTTGGGATACTTTCCAATCACGGAGTATTTTCACGTGTTCAGGTAACATCATTGAAGTCCATTTAATCGTTCCACGGTCACGAATCATCGGCATTCTTCTCCTTTTCTTATTCTTCTTCTTGTTGAGACAAATTCTAGTTGTTTTGACTTATAAGGGGAAAGTTAGCTAGAGCGGCATCAAGAAATTTTCAACCTTTATGTCCACCTACTAGCTTGCTTCGAGATAGTGT
The DNA here is from genome assembly GCF_002556365.1 of Bacillus sp. AFS002410. Taxonomy (NCBI): domain Bacteria; kingdom Bacillati; phylum Bacillota; class Bacilli; order Caryophanales; family Bacillaceae; genus Bacillus; species Bacillus sp. AFS002410. The sequence continues at coordinate 49,858 of NZ_NUEU01000082.1, read as the reverse complement.
CGTTCCTCCTTCTGCATAAGAAACCGCCCAAAGAAGCGCAGTTGATCCATATTTTTTTCGAACTGCATCCATGACATATCCTAATTTACGCTTTTGAGGTTTTTTCTGGTCAAATAAATTTAGTTGCATGATTTCATCACTTACAATGTTCGAAAGGGAGATGAGAATTTGGCGAACAGTCTTTCCTTCGTAATATTGATCAAAAAGTTTTGCACATATTTTATATAAATCTGAAGTAATATTTGTAGGTTCATCCATTGTAAACGCATGAGAAAATCCTCCACCAAACTCTTCACGACTATATCCAATTCCTAAAGTAACAGTTCTTCCTGCTTTTTTTGCATTTCGAGTTCGGCGCGCAACCTCTTCGCACATTTCACGTATAACAAATTTAATTTCTTCTATTTTTGTGTAATCCCTCATTAATATTTGGCTTTTACCAAAACTAATTTGCCCGTTCATTATTGGCGCTCCTAGCTCAGACAAATCTACTCCCCATGCATGATGATATAGTTGATTGCCCATTACTCCGAATTTCTTTTCAAGCAAATGAAGAGGATATTTCGCTAGCTGTCCTACCGTAAAAATCCCCACTCCATTTAAAGTCCGTTCGGTTCTTTTACCGATTCCCCACATTTCACTAAGAGGACTTACTTGCCATAGTTTTTTTTCTACATCTTCATAAGTCCACTCTGCTATCCCATCTTTTTTTCCTTCTAAATCTAAGCAGAGCTTCGACAAAAGCATGTTGGGGCCAATCCCAACCGAACATGGTAATTGAAATCGTGCCATAATCTCAGCACGAATTTTTTCGGCAACCTCCCATGCATCCCCCCATAATTTTTTTACTCCATCGACCTTTAAAAAACATTCATCGACACTGTATACATGTAAATCCTCTAAAGGTACAAATTCATTTAATAATTTTACGATGTTTGTTGAGACTTCTAAGTATTTTGCCATTGAAGGATTTACAATTTTAATTCGCGGATCTTTTGGTATTTCAAAAACCCTTGATCCTGTTTTAATTCCAAATTCCTTTTTTAATCGCGGTGAAGCTGCAAGCACAATACTTCCTTCTCTTTCTACATCTCCAACAACTGCTAAATAACATTCCAATGGATCTAATTCGAGCATGACCGCAGAACAACTTGCATAAAAGCTCTTCATATCGATGCATAATATACGATGATGTGGTAACTCTTCATAACAAATGCTCATACATATCACTCCGATTTTCCAAAAAATAGCAGAACTAATGTTCTTATTTATATTATAAACATATATTAAACGAATATACGTTCGATTTCAATAATTTTTTCGCTAGGAACGATACAAAATTTTGGATATACTAAAAAGTAGCTTAAGGGAGGAAAGACGCAGTGAATGGACAATTTATAAAGCAGATGATTAAACGCGCACTAATGCAATATAGAGGAGAACACGAACAGTGGATTACAGCTGATATGCTAAATGAACTGTACGATCAAGTCATTACCGAACAATTACAAGATGACCGCGAATTACATGAAATAGTACAAGATATTGTTTACGAATATGTGACGACTTATGCCTAAGTAAACGAAAAAAACCCGAAAAAAGAACATTTGTTCTCTTTCGGGTTTTTTGACTAGGTAAATGATATGTCACTCGTAATGCCTGCTTCTTCATCAAAACCAATTATGATTTCCATCGAATGAGAAGAAAAATGATGAATCTCGTCTAAGTAAAAACCAATTGCATCACTTATTTGTTGCTCAAAATAAATTAAATTCCGATGATTAGCTGATACTTCACAGCATAAGCCATCATCTTCATTAAATTGAAATTCAATTTGTACATTTTCTGGACGGATTCCTTCAAGGTCAGCTGCATATACACAAATTGCATTGGCAACATCTTGTTCATCAAAAAAGATTTTCACAAGCCACCTCACAAAGTTAATATTGGTTTCTACGAAAGAGTCTCTTGATAAACCAAATAATAACTACTATTACTAAAATATCTAATAATAAGCTAAAAAATGAGAAACCAAAGTGCTGACCGCCATAATAGCCGCCAAATGGGTTTAACATTGAGCCAAATAGGGAACCTAACCCAAATGCACCTGCATAACCAAAAAAGTTCCTTCCAGGACTTCTATAAGACCGATAACTTGATCTAGGTGCTGTCGGTCTGTAACTTCTATTTGAACGATACGATCTCCTAAGTGCAAGATTCGTTGATGTTTGTTTAGTCAGAACAAATGAGTTCGTATTTACCTTAATAGTTTGAGAATTATAGGTCCTACTTGCATCCACTGGGAACGACATAGCTAGCATAAAAAACAAAATCCACATGGATATCAGAGAATTTATTTTTTTCAATACTGCCCCTTCTTTCATCATCACATCTTTCTTAGTATGGATATTTGTGATAAAAAAATGTGATAATTAAGAAGCCTATAACCACTTAATATTTTGTTTTGTAAATAACTGGTCTGCTAAAAGGTGCGAAAAATAACCGACCGTACCAGCTAACCACAATCCGTTCATCATTAAATCTTTTTGCAGTAGATAACAAATTCCACTCCAAATCGCTAAAAAATAAAGTGAATGCGTTGGTCCACGATGTTTTAATCTTGATGAAACAGCAACAAATAACCCAAGCGCAACGATTGACCAATAACTATGAAAGAAAAACCAGCCAATAACTGCAATTAATATGCCAGTTAACATCAAAATTGTTTTTATGTTCCGAAGCCAGCTAACTATCATAATAAATAATGTGAGAATACCTACTCCATAAATCCAGGAGCCAGAATAAATTAACGCGCCAGTTTTCATAACAATAAATAATGTAGCTGCTATAAAGATTAAGCTTAAAAAAATTTTTAGCGGCATTGAAACCTTTTTTGTTAGCGAGCTATTATGATGATCTAAATCAGGAGCTAAACTACTGATTGCTCCTACAATAAGTGGAACGATTATAGAATCATTCTTTGTTGCATACATTGTGACACCAGTTGCAAATAATCCTACAATTACATGACTTTTTCCATCCAAAATACTTACCTTCCTTATCTTACATACTCATACTCTAATTATAGTCGGACAAGGTTAGATTTCATATTAATATATTAACAAAAGATGGTAATTAAAGTCCTGATATCATTGACGATTGTTCATTTTTCTGACAAAATATAGGAAGCTCAATATTACAACTCGTCGATTGGAGAGTCTTTTAGACAATGACGTAGTTGCACTTACACTTTATTCGATAGAGATGGCTACTAAATCGTATTCTAAAATACTGCTGCCAATTTATACTTTTTAAAGTGTAATAAAATACTTTCACAGTTTGCTTTGGGGGAAATTATGCAAGAAAAAGAAATGAGTGTCATTGACCATTTAGATGAGCTTCGAAATCGAATCATAAAAGTTATTGTAGCATTCGTTATTTTTTTAGGGATTGGGTTGTATTATACGAAAACTATATTCAATTTCCTTGTTAAAGATTTGAATGGAAAACTTCTAGCATTAGGTCCAAGTGATGTGCTTTGGATTTATCTAATGATTGGTGGAGTATTCGCGATTGCGTGTAGTATCCCATTTATCGCTTATCAAATATGGGCGTTTGTAAAGCCGGCCTTGCATGTAAAAGAACGAAAAACTACAATGCTATACATACCAGCTTTATTCATATTGTTTATTTGTGGCTTAGCATTTGGATATTATTTTATCTTTCCAAACGTTTTAAAGTTTTTACAAAACATCGGAGCAGACTTAGTAACAGTTACATTTACAGCTGAACGCTATTTTAGCTTCTTATTTAACTTAGTTATTCCTTTTGCATTTTTCTTTGATTTACCAGTCATTATCATGTTTTTAACAAGCATCGGAATCGTATCACCAGCATTTTTAAAAAAATCACGACGATTTGCCTACTTTATCCTTATCATTATAGGGACAGCAATCTCACCACCTGATTTTGTATCCGATATGATGACAAGCTTACCACTATTGGTTATATATGAACTAAGTATTCTTGTCTCATCTGTAGCATTTAGAAGAAGAATTAAACGCCTACAGCAAGAACCAGAATAAATAATATAAAACGGTACAAAAAAATGGACAGCATTATGCTTGTCCATTTCTTTTTGATTAACCTTATAGTAAAATATGTGATGTATACAGTGTAACTACTAAACCAGAAAAACTATACATCAGAGATGCTTTAATAGCAATTTTTCTTTGGAAATCTTTATGTAAATCGTTTAATTCTAGTCCTGCAACGCGTAACCATTGATACCTTTGTAACGGTGTATAGCTTTCTTTTTTAGCTGTTTTCCAGTAAAGGAACATCGTCGTAACGAATCCTACCATAATAGCAATATTACTAGCCGCTGAATCCGCGAGAACACTAACAAGGAACGTCAATATGACTTGTACAATTAGAATAGCAAAAACGTAAATGAACTTCTTCATGTTATTCCTCCTTATTTAAGCTTAACTAAATTATATCAAAAATACATTTTTCAGAATAGTGAAAATTTTGTAGAAAATATAGGTAGTTCGAACTAAAAAAAAGTCAAAAATTGCAAAAACTGGCTAAGGGAACAGGAATTTTCTTTATTAAGCTAAATCTTTCCTCCCATTTCAGTTTGTACGTTCGTCTTCTTTCTTGCACTAAACGAACAACTGTTCTATAATAGAAATATAGAAAAAAAGATTCTCAGAATTTTTGAGAATCTTTTCGATTAATTAAATGTTTTTAGTTGTTATCTTCTTTCGGTTTCGGTACGATGATAATTGTTTCTCCTTTTTTAGAGAACATGTATTCACCGCGAGCATAGTTTCCGATGTAATCCGGATCATTTAATAGTCTAACTTGCCTGTTTAAGTCTTTCTCTGTTTTAGTCAATTTTTTTTGTTCAACTTGTAGTTTTGACAGTTCACGTTGCTTTGCTGAGACAATTTTATTTTGACTAAACATATACATTACAGATCCAATAATTAGAGATACATATAAAATCATCAAAGTGATCCTATGGATTCGGATTGTCTTTCTTTTATGAGTCTGCGGAATATGAGCCTGCGGAAATTGATTACGAGAAGGCTTATTCATTTCTTCTCTTTGTGGATTATATAATTTTCGCGCTTCTGCCTTCACGTTAAAAACCTCCTTTTAAAAGTGATCATTCTATTCTAGTTTAACAACTAATGCTTTATTAGAAAAGAAAAAAAAGGTAAAACAAGTAAAAATTTGCCTATTTTGCTCAAATTCACATTTTTTTTGTCGACTTCAGTCATGTATATCATCGGCACAAAGTTAGCAGTTATTAACTTCTTTATTATTTTTTGAATATTTTAAATTTTTTTAATAAAACTAGTTGACGAATATTTTCCTATAATGTATATTTAATATAAATTAACTGAATATTTAAACAGTTAAATTTTAGTAATCATGTTATACACATCCCCCCAATCCCTATCACCCAATTAGATAGGGATCTTTTTATGTTCAAAATTAAAATACAGAAGCTCTCAAATTACCATTTTAGGGAAAGTTGGATTATAATACTTTTTAAAGGAGGCTTAAAAAAATGCAAAAATTAGAAATCAGTGCTGCCCAAGATGCACTTCAAAATTATATAAATCAGACAGTCTATTTACATTTAGAAACTACAAATGGAGCTTACGCTAATCATTTTAACGAAAAAGTAATGACAGTAAATGCCTTTATCCGAAATACGAAGGTAGTCATTAGCCGTGCTACAATTACAGGAAAATACCCATACAGAGTAGGATTAAAACTTGAAGAAGGATGGGTTGTTGCAGAAGGATTAACAGATTTTGAAGTTGATGATCAAGATCGCCTCCTACTAGCAGGTCATAATGAAGATGGAAAGCTTGCAATTGCAATTCATTTAAGTCATACACCATTTTAAGAGAGGAGCACTAAAAATGAGTCAAAAAGAAGAAAAAGTATTACTTGTGTTCCCTCACCCTGATGATGAAGCCTTTGGGGCTGCTGGAACAATCTCTAAATTTACAAATAAAGGAATTCCCGTTACATACGCTTGTTTAACTTTAGGAGAAATGGGACGTAATATGGGAAATCCATTTTTCGCAACAAGAGAATCACTTCCTACAATTCGTAAAAACGAATTAATCGATGCTTGTAGAGAAATGGGAATCCAAGATTTAAGAATGCTAGGATTCCATGATAAAACAATTGAATTCGAAGATCCTGAGGCAGTAATCGAGCCAATTAAAGAAATTATCGACGAAATTCAACCAACATTATTAATTACTTTTTATCCAGATCATGGTGTTCACCCAGACCATGATGCAACTGCAAGAGCAGCTGTTGAGGCGGTTCGTCGTATGGATAAAGATGATCGCCCTACTGTATGGTGTATTGCGATTACAAAAGAACGTTTTGAAGTTTTAGGAAAACCAGATATCGTAAATGATGTAATGGATGTTGCAACCCAAAAACTAAGAACGATGAAAGCACACCGCTCTCAAACAGAGTCAATGCTAAAAGACGTTGTAAAAATCGAAAAGTTTGAAGATATTCCAGACGATCGATTAAAATCATTTTTTGCGAAAGAATCATTCTATACTTATCAATTCGAATAAGAAGGTATGTACAAGATCTTTGTAGAAAGAAATGGAGATGAAACTATTCTGGAGGTAAATGAAATGTTGAAAATGAAGTATTTAATTTTATATGTTTCAAATCTAGAACAATCTCTTACTTTCTATACTGAATCTTTAGGTCTTCCTATTCGTGGGAACCATGGTACGTATGTAGAATTAGATACTGGTAATACTGTACTAGCTATGATTGAACGTGGAAATGTTCAAGAGCTAACAGGATTGACCTATAAAAGTACTGAAACATCTTCGCAAACCTTTGAAATTGGTTTTGTAACTGAAGATGTGCATTCTACAATAGAAGATTTACGAAAAAATGGTGTAACGATTATCAAAGAACCAATTACAAAGCCATGGGGTCAAACAGTAGCGTACGTTGCTGATCCAGATGGCCATTATATTGAAATTTGTAGTTCAATGGACTAATAAAATAGCTAAAAAAATCCATCTCTAAATAAAGAGATGGATTTTTTAGCTATTGAAAAATTATTTACCAAATTGCCGTAAATGTTGCCCAGTGATGTTGATTTCCACTACAGGTTGCTCGCTTTCCATGGGGCGAGACCTGAACCTCCTCGTTCCTATGGGGTCTTTAGCCTTCATTATTATAAATTTTTATTGATAGATAATTATGTCGATTTATGCTCGGAAAAATGATTACTTCTAAACTGCTTTGGGGTTAAACCAGTGTATTTTTTAAATATTTTTATAAAATAACTTTGGTCGTTGAAATTTAGCGATGTGCCGATGTCTGAAATCGAATAATTTGTTAATTGTAATAGCTTTTTTGATTCGTCAATTCGTTGCCGTTGAATGTATTCACTTATTGGTATACCAACTTCTTTTTTAAAAACTGATGATAAGTAATTCGGGCTTAAACGACTCATTTCTGCAAGGTGATCAAGTGTGATATCGTCATAAAGATGGTCATAAATATAATGCTGACATGCTGTAATTGTTGGAGAATATCTTTCTTCATTTAATTGGTGCACACGTTTGGCAAAATCCATTATCGCCTCTTCCGTTAATTTCAATATTGCATTTAAGCTTTCTAATTCCTCTAGTTGTTGAATATAGAAATCGCTTAAGGTAAAGGCAGTTTCATCATATAAACCACCTTCAATTGCCGCTCTACAAACAAGAGCAATTCCCGTTATCATTAAATTTTTTTCACTTCTTAGGCGATTTCGTTTCGATAATAATCCTAATTCTGCCTCACCGACAATAGAGTAATCGAGGATATCCTTTAATTTATCTATCCTTCCGTTTTTAACATACTCAAGCAAAACCCGTTCATATGAAAGATTGGAATGAAAAATGAAATTACTTCTCCCTTTTGATAGCTCAAGATCCAGATTCTCTAATTCAATCATATCAAGGCTCAATGCTTCATTATTTTGGATAACCGTCGTTTTATCAAGCTTTTTATGGTATATCAAATAATAAACCAATAGACTAATCGTTAGGAATTGTTGACTACCAATAATGGGGATGGAATGGTAGTATTCAATGAGTTTCCTTTTATTAAGGTTTCCATTAAAAGCATCTATGATCTTGCTGATCATTTCAATAGATATTTCTGACTCAAGAGTAGGACCTAAAATAATGGTACCTAAAAATAGATTCGTTTTTTTTAGATTGACAAAGAAAAAGTTCAAATTTGAATTTGAGAAGAATATAGGAAAATCCTTTGGATTATCTTCATAAGTATACACACTTATTTGCTCTTTGAACTGGCTGTAATATGGTTGATCCCCTAAGTCCCTACTTGAAAATTCATATTCAATCTCACCAAATTGATTGACATAATAAACAGGTATTTTATGAGCGTTATAAATAAGCTCACATATATATTTTAAATCTTGTATGGCTACTTCCATCTATTCTATAAACTCCTTTCAAATTTTTATTAATTCGGTTCACTTTTAAAAACTATATTAATAATTACTATTATTCGTAAGATAATACAATAAATTTTTCTAAACAAGCAATAAAATGAATCATGTAAGAAGAATAAGCAGGGAGGAATTAGACATGGAATTATTAAATAAAATTGCTGTCATAACTGGTGCAGGAAGTGGAATCGGAAGAGCAAGCAGTTTGAAACTTGCTAGTAATGGTGCAACAGTTGTATTAGTCGATTTCAATCAGGAAACAGGAGAAGAAACGTTAAAACTTGTGAAAGAACAAGGTGGAGAAGGCATCTTCATCCAGGCCGATGTTTCGAAAACTGAAGATGTACAAAACTATGTAAATAAAGCAGTCGAAACATATGGACGTATTGATATTTTCTTCAACAATGCAGGTGTTATCCAAAAGTTCGCACCTTTCACTTCAGTAGAAGAATCTGAATTTGACCGCATTATGTCGATCAATGTAAAAGGGGTCTTCCTTGGAATGAAATATGTGTTAAAAGTGATGGAGGAGCAAGGAAGTGGCTCTATTATTAATACCGCTTCTACTGCAGGGGTTCGTCCTGAACACAGTGTCGCTGTATATTCTGCAAGCAAGCATGCGGTTGTAGGCTTAACCAAGGGCGCTGCATTAGAATATGCGAAAAAAGGAATTCGCATTAATGCACTTTGTCCAGGAGGTGTGAAAACAGCATTAACAACAAGTGTTGAAGCTCAGTTTGCCACAGGTGGTTACGTTCCAGAAGACCTTCCAAATATGAGAATGGGTCGTTATGCTGATCCGAAAGAACTCGCTGAAATGGTTGTTTTCTTAGCATCAGATAAAGCAAGCTATATGACCGGTTCAACTGTTCTTGTAGATGGCGGGCTAACTTTATAGGATAGTGGAACAAGTGAGGTGAAAATCCTTTCATTTTGTAACTTAGTTGATTTATCATTTCGTAACACGAAGATTTAAAAAATTTTATCCAGAAGCACATATAAAACAACGCCAAATACTGGCTTGTTTTATATGTGCTTATTCATCATTCCTCTTGCATCTTTTGTTGTTATCGGTTGTCTGATAAATTTTTAACAGCGTTTGTAGTTGCGTCAACAGCATTCATTGCAGCATTCTCAGTGGCTTCTAATCCTCTATGTACAGAATGAAATGCAGCTCCTGCGGTATCTTTTATATTTTCTGAAAGACTTTGATTCTTTTCTTCGTTGTTTTTATTTGTTTGATTAGACATCATATTTCACCTCCTAAACGGCTTTATGTTATGTAAAAAACAATAAGTTATTCTGGTGAATTTGTTGTTTGGTTATAAAACTGTCTAAGTTCATACTTTTTTATAACTTTGTCTATATAAATTTGTGTATTTCTAAAAATCTTGCTATAGAGCATAATGAAATGCATGGTTTCTTTTTCGATTGTAAACATAGAGGATAATCAATTTTTGATTATCCTCTATTCCAATCTATATAATCTTTTTCTACAACGAAAGAATGTGGCATCCAACAATCAGATTCTACTGTCCCAATTTCATGCCCATTCTTACATACGATATTAATCCCATCAATTCTATCATAACCACAACAACCATTTAATCTCTCTTTATCATGATGATATTTTGTATTAAAAACATCATTTAAATTTATAAAAATTTGCCCTACGTTTCCTCCTTAGTGTTATGAACTAATCAACAATTTCCCAAAATTGAGATGCTGCTTTGGAAATTCGTTGGCCATTTAATTTAACCATTACAGGTTCTATATGAAAATCAAATTGTTTCAATTCAAATAGCATTGTATGTTCTAAAAATGCTGATGTGTAATCCATTCTCGGAATAACGGATAATCCTAGTCCTCTACTAACAAGATCTACAACCATCCTTAAATCTTTACACTCGATAATGATATTTGGCTTGACTTGATGTTCATCAAATGCTTTAAAGAGATCTTCATTGAAGGTGAGTCCTTCCATTGCTCCTAGCATAATGAATGGGAACTGCGCAATCTGTTCAATCGTCACATGCTGTGATGAAAACGATGTTAACCAACTTGATGGGATAATCACAGCGGTTGGTTGTTTTTTTAATATTTTCATCTCATATTGCTCGCTATTGCCCAATCGTAAAAGTAAGGCAACATCAATTTCTCTTTGTTCTAGTCTTTTTAATAATTCTTCTGAATTTCCTGTAACTATATTCATTTTAACTTTTGGATATTGTGTTCTAAACATACTAATATAGTCAATGAGCATATTCGAGCATGTAGACGATACGCCGATACTTACTGTTCCTCCTGTACCTTGTTCAATTTCTTCAATTTGCTGCTTTACATCTTGAATTTGCATTAGCATTTGATTGGCATATTGGTATAGTATTTCACCTGTTTCTGTAAGCTCCCATTTTTGACGATAACGCTGAATTAAAGTTGTGCCAAGATCATTTTCAAGCTTTTTTAACAACTGACTAAGTGGGGGCTGCGCGATATGTAGCACTTCTGCTGCTTTAGAAATACTTCCTTGTTTCACAATTTCTTTAAAATAATATAATTGACGAAAATCCATTTCATCTCTCCGTTATATGTTTTTTAATATGATTAGTTTACCATATATATATTTTTCATATCTTGAGTTTGATGTTAAATTTAATCTTATAGCTATAGTATTTATATTAATTAGGAAGTGAGAGATATTATGAATCATTGGAGCAGAACCTTGAAGCGTATCATCTTGTATGCGCTCGGGTTATTTATTATGTCTATGGGCATCAGCATGTCGATTCAAGCTGGATTTGGGGTATCGCCAGTTTCATCATTAGCATATGCAAGTACACTAACTACTGGTTTATCGGTAGGTGTGACAATGGCGCTTGCAAATGTTTTATATATTATTATTCAAATAATATTAAGTAAACGAATGGAGTTAAATGAATTTATAGGTCAATTCATTATTTCGTTTTTATTTGGTTTTTTCATGGATGCAACGCTTTTCATTGTACAACTTTTCCCTACACCTGAAACCATCATTGCTCGAATTGTCATTTTAGTTGTTAGTTTATTTGTTATAGCGGTCGGTTTAATGGGCTATACAACAGCGAAACTTCCTTTAATGCCGTACGATGCGTTAACTTATGCAATTAGTGCAAAGTTTAAATTAAAATTCGGTAAAGCAAAAATTTCAAGCGATTTAATAAATATTTGTGTGGCTGGTACAATCTGTGTAATTTTCATTCACTCATTAGGATCAATCGGAATCGGTACACTTATTGCCGCTTATTTTATCGGCAAAATTTTGGGGTGGATGATACCAAATTATCAACCAACTCTTCTACACTGGGTATATAAAACGGAGAAGGCTGCCTAAGGAATCATAATAAATATTTTGGGATTTCTCTTGAGCAACAGGAGCAACGGGCGTAATTGGAGGAACACTGAAATTAGGAGAGATATCCGATAATACTTTAATAAGGGAATTTTATGAAGAACTAGATGTTAAAGTTGATATTAACGCTCCAGTTCACACATTGACGTCTGTTGTCAGTATAGCTGCTATCCTATAGAAGGTGTTTTATAAAATAAAAAAACAAAGCAGTTCTAAATGATCTACGATTTAGACTGCTTTGTTGGGATATGATCGTCTTTATCTTAAATTACTGTGCGGTATAGCCACCATCAACAAGAAGAGTTGTACCATTAACAAAACTAGCATCATCACTTGCTAAAAATAAAACAGCCTTTGCTATTTCTTCTGGTTTTCCTAGTCTGCCTTGCGGATGAAGAGAAACTAAATATTCTTTATTTTTAGGATCAACATTTTTGAGTAATGGAGTATCAATATAACCAGGGCAAATCGCATTAATACGAATACCATTTTTTGCATAAGCAGTACATAGGTTTTGAGTTAATAGTTTAACCCCACCTTTTGAAGAGGAATAGGCTGTAGGACCTGGTAATGCCACAAAACTATGAATTGAACCAGCATTAACAATGACTCCGCCGGTGCCTTGTTTAAGAAACTGCTCAATAGAATATTTATCAGAAAGGAATACTCCTGACAAGTTAATATCAATGGTTCGTTTCCATTTATCAAATGACAATTCATGTGCTGGCGCATCATCAGCAACACCTGCATTTGCATACATAATATCTAACTTACTGTATTTATTCACGGTTTCATTAATCATCTGTTTAATATCTTCTTCATTTGTTACATCAGTTTTAACAAATAACGTATCATATCCATTGGAATTCAATTCTTCTGATATCCCTTTACCTCGTTCAGAAAAATCTGCAATGACCACTTTTGCGCCTTCTTCAACAAAAAGGCGAACAGTCGCTTCACCAATTCCACTAGCTCCACCTGTAACAATTGCTACTTTGTCCTTTAATTTCACATCAATGCCTCCTAGATTTCAGTACCTTTCACCAATTATGATGACTACTTTATCTTCAAGTAAAATTACAAATGCCGACTTTATTATGCCACTATTTTAATATTCTATTCTTTTCTAAAATTTGTCCTATGCACAACCTCAAGTCTTCCCCAATCGAAAAAAACTTACCCTAAACTTTCTGAAGAAGTTGTTAACTTTCCCCCTACTGGTATAACTAAATCAAAACATTCTAGAAATACTTATAGAGCCATTCCTTATTGAACTAACCTGCAATTTATTTCAATTAGAAAATCAACAATCTACTTTAACAGAGCCTACTTTTAAAAAAGATATAAGCGATGACCTAGGCTTTATTGGTATTTTTAAACCCGCTCAAAATATTATATTTCAACACTCAAAAAATCCATCTCTAAATAAAGAGATGGATTTTTTTAGCTTACACAAAATTTCTCGTAGAACTATTACGACTAAACTTATAAATCGCAATTAAGAAAAATGCAATCGCAAATACTAGAAGAATTAAGATGTTTAAATATAAACTTCCTAAGCTACTTCCACTTTGTAGCTTCGTCAATGTCTCTAACGTCCATCTTTGAGGAAGAAAATCTGCAATTCTTTGAACTGATGATGGCATAATTTCGATTGGCCAGAAACAACCAGAAATCATGACGGTTGGTACAACAATTAAATTCTGTAATGCCCCTGATGATTTTGAATTATTTGAGAACGCTACAATCATTAATGATATTCCTACAGCAATCAAAGCAAAAAGCATCATAACAACTGCTGCTTCCCAAAACGGAATATGAATATCGATATGGAACACATTCGTCATAAAGAAGAGCGTAAGGATTACTTGAACAGTCATTATAATCATATTCACTACAATATTTGAGAAAATATACATCCTAGCATTAATAGGAGCTGATAAGAGTCTGTAATAAATACGATTTTCTTTTTCCTTTAAAATAATTTCAGAAAGATTCCCCGCTGACATTAGCATAATCATAATCAAAAATCCTAAGCTATATGTCGTCATATTTTCAGATTGGGATGAATCTGATACTGTTTTTGTTGATACTTTAAAGCTTGCACTTTGATAGTTAGAATACATTTGATCAAATTTAGCCTGATCTGTTTTTGCAACTTTACCTATTGCTGAAATATTGTCGACATAATTATATAAATAAGATTTTACGAAGCTTGTAATTTGAGCACCTTTTATAGAAGTGATTTGAATATGCCCTGGATTACCAGAACGAACACTATTTGTGAAGCCATTATCTAATGAAATGACACAATCAAGTGATCCGGAAGCAATTTTATCGTTAACATCAGATTTCTTTATTTTTTCAATTTTAACATTATCTAGATGATCTAAAAATTTGACCGTATCATTTGCAATATACTGGTGATCATTATTGACAATTCCAACATGAACGACTGTTTTACTTGAACCTCCATAAGCTAGGAAGGAAATAAAAATACCAATTAAAGGAACACCTATATACATAATGATATTTTTCTTGTTTTTGAACGTAGCTCTTAAAGTATTCGAAATTAGCCAAAAAACTGTCTGCATCCTACAGCCCCTCCCTTCTTTGTAGAGAAATAGATGCAACTACTAAAAATAGTAGAGAAAAACCTATATTAAAAATAAGAGCGGGAAATGCAGCTGATAAATCGTTTGTATAAATTATTTTTGTAATTGCTGTATTAACCCATGTTAGTGGCGAAAAATGTGTAATGATTTTTAAGATTCCACTAGTATCACCTAATTTAAAGTAAGCTCCACCAAAGAATGATGATAGTTGCACAACAATCATGATGATCGCTCTTGAAGAAGCATTTGATTTCGTTATATAGCTTACAACCAATCCTAAACTGATTGAAAGAAGCACTTCAGTTAGTAATACAATAAATACTAATAAAAGATGATTACCCCAGTTTGCTTTAAAAAAGAATTTACTGAAATAGACAACTACAATAATACAAAGAAAATTAGCTGCTAAACTTCCAAGTATTTTCCCTATAAAAATCTCAAATTTAGAAATAGGCGATACAATTAATCGATCAGCTGTTTTTCTAACTCTTTCACCAGTAATCAATTTACTTGCAGACATGGCACCATAAAGTGCGATCATAGTCGTCATTGCAATCGCGTAATAATCCATCGAACCTGGCTGTTTATTTGATGCAATAGAAGTATCCTTAATATAATCGTCATGATTTGCTAAAAAGACTTCTTTAACTTGAGTTGGATCAATTTTTGCGACCTCGACTCCAACATTATATTTATCAACAAAAGAAGTTAACATTCCTTGAATAACGCTACCTTCAACACTGTTACCTTCATTTATATAAAGCTTAATTCCATTATCTTGAATAGAAATGTATCCATCATATTGATTTCGCTTTACTTCCTTCTCACCATCTGTATTATTATTTGCCTTTTTAAAATGAATTCCTGAATCCTTCGTTCCTTTCACAAATTCATTAAAATACTTCGAAAATTCACCTGTAGTTGATTGATCTTTGTATAAGACATGCACATCTTTAATTGGGACAGATGTTGTAAAAGCATTTGAAAGTGAAGTACCTAAAACAAGCATTAAAAGTATTGGAAATGCTAACATAAAAAGTAGTGTCCTTACATCTCGAAAGTCACGCTTAATTTCCATGAAAGCAATATTAAAAATATTCAAGCCAATTGCCTCCTTATTAAATGATTTTTCACGAAATTAATCGCGTAAGTTTCGACCTGTTAATGTAAGAAAAACAGTTTCTAAGTTAGGTGCGTTTTCCTGTAATGAGCTGATTTCAATCTCACTATTAATAAAATGCTGAATAATTTTATTTAAATTATTTACACCATTATCTGATGTAATTGTAATCACATTATCCAAAATATGAACATTCTCTACACCATTAATTACTTTAAGTGCTGTCACATCAATTTTTTCATTTGTTTTAACTTCAATTCGAATATCCTTAGTATTCGTAATAATCGATTTAAGCTGTTCTTTCGTTCCTTCAGCGATGATTTTCCCATGATCAATAATTGAGATACGAGAGCAAATTTCTTCCACTTCTTCCATGTAATGGCTCGTATAAATAATTGTACAGCCCATTTCGTTTAGCTTACGTACGCTATTAAGAATGTAATTACGTGAATGCGGGTCAATCCCAACAGTAGGTTCATCCATAATAATAAGCTTTGGTCGGTGTGCAATCGCACAAGCAATATTTAATCTTCTCTTCATCCCACCAGAGAAGTTTTTTGGATACTCCTTAAATTTATCTTCAAGCCCTACAAATTGTAATGCTTCTTCTACTCTTTCATTTAATTCTGAGCCTCTTAATCCGTATAAGCCGGCAAAAAATCTGACATTTTCATATGCCGTTAAATCTTCATAAATAGCTAAATCCTGCGGTACCATTCCAATATTCATTTTCGCAAATTTATTATACTTTTTACTATTTTTACCAAGGATTTCAACAGTACCTTGATTACTTCGAAGTAACCCGGAAATGATATTAATTGTTGTACTTTTCCCTGCGCCGTTTGCCCCAAGAAATCCAAAGATTTCTCCTTCTTCAATTGACAAAGACATATTATCAACGGCTATAAAATCACCAAATTTTTTCGTTAAATTTTTTATCTCTAAAACTTTCATTCTCTCACCTCTCCGTTCGTTATGTTGCTATTATAAGCAAAAAGGTGAACTAATATCAGTGTATTAGTTCACCTTTTCAACATGAGAATATTCATGTTTTTTCATAGGTAATATGATTATGGACTTCATAGAAATGAATAAACCTATATGAAATTATTCGATTGGAAGCAAAGTGGTTACCGAAAAACCATCTTGGCCATCAACAATTATTTTACCGTTTACAGCTGCCGTTCTCTCTTCCATACCAATAATCCCTAAACCTTTTTTAACGATCACTTTCCCTCTACCATTATCTTTCACATTCGTTTTAATCATTTTATTCATTACATAAATTTCAATTGAAACCTCTGTAGCATCAGCATATTTCATCGTATTTGTTAATGCCTCGACTACATTTTCCTGAATTATTTTCCATTGGATTGGCGTAATAAGGTCTAAGTTTCCTTTATAAACAAATAACGTTTTTAAATCATGCTTAGCTGAAAATTCATCTATGAATAATTTCATATGATGAATTCCCATTTGCTCAGTCGGAGGCTTCATATTTTTTAAAGTAAGTCTTATATTTTCAATTCCATCCTTTGAAATATTAATTGCGTTTTGCAGTAATTCTAATGCCTTCTCCTGATTATGACCCATTAAATGCTTAGTTGCTTCCATTTGAAATAATGCACCTGTCATGGAATGCCCAATTTTATCATGTATTTCTTGAGAAATTCGATTCCGCTCTTCTAATTTAAAAGTGTACTCTGACTGTTCCATAAACTCACTATGGTTATTTAATTTTTTTGAAAGCTTTTGAATTGTACTTCGCATCCTGTCAATTTGGTCTTCTTTAAAGCGTAATCGAGTGCTATACAAATCCACAATTGAAAAAACGATAAAACTAACGAACGTAATTAAACCATAAATCGGCTGTAAAGAATGATGAAGGTGAAAAATTGGGAGTAACGAAAGAAACCAACTAATCCATTTTTTCGAAATAAAGAAAGAAACAATCTCAAAAATAGACATAGGCAATAACAAGAAAAATAATGGCTGAATCTTTAAATTGGAATAGACGATTAAACAAATTGATAAAATAAGCAAAAATTTTATCAAGTTTGTATTTTTGATTAAATACAGACTAATGTTTATACAAAAATAAACAAGTAGTGCAAAAAGAACCCAAGAGAAATTAGGAATTTCATTATAAATGCAAATTAAAGCAATATACAAAATAACAGAGAGCTTATTTAAAATAATCCAACGCTCCATATGTAACACCCTTAGAGTCAGTCTACTTTCCCAGTAATATAGAAAATAGCAATTTGTGTTCGATGTTCTAAACCTGTTTTCCCAAGAATTGAAGTAATATAGTTAGCAACAGTACCTTCTGATATATATATTTGCTTAGATATTTCCTTATTCGATAGGCCCTTTGCAATTAAAGACATCACATCTAACTCCCTTTGAGTAAATAAACTTGTGTCAATCTTTGTGTCAGTTATATTTGTATTATTTGATAAATTCGTTCTTATTTTATCCAGTACTAAATCCTGCATGATTGTATTTCCATGATAAACACTTTTGATTGCTTCTCGAATTCGTTCTGGGTCATTATTTTTTAATAAATAGCCCTTTGCTCCATTTTTCACAGCGTCAATAATATACTCATCATCATCAAAAGTCGTTAAAATAAGTGGCTTCGTTTTAGTCTGCTCAGAAATAAGCTTCGTAGCCTCCACACCATTCATATTAGGCATTCGAACATCTAAAAGAGCAACATCTACTTGATGACTTTGACAATATTTAAACGCCTCATTCCCATCATCTACAGTTTCTAACACTTCAAACTCTTCATAAGAACTCAATATTATTTTAAGTCCTTCCCTAATAAATGAATTATCATCTGCAATAATTAGTTTTATTTTCATTTGAATAGAGGGAGAAAATTTCTACCTCGTTTTCACATCCTTTATTCCACGAATTATATTTCCATTATATACCTATTTAAACCAATTACTAATAGTAGAAAAGAGATTTTAATGAACGAAAAATAAAAAAATCCCTAATGTAATAACAAAAGGGATTCTACCTATTACTTATTTTCAATTAATACTTTACCAAATTGCACTTCATTATTTTCGAAGTAATCATGGGCTTGTTTCACTTGATTAAACGTGAATGATTTTGGATTGATGAGTGGCTTTAATTTTCCTTCTTCAACTAAAGAAGAAATTTTATTTAAAATAGCACTATGCTCCATTCGCCCTTCTTTCGTCTTTTGAGTGAGCATAATAAAAATGACGTGCAAAGATAATGATTTATTATGTAAAAGAGTTAAGTCATGTGTCGAACGTGCAGCGATTGCTAATACGGTACCTTTTGGTTTCACTGCAAGAAATGATTTATCTAAGTTTTTTTGACCAACAGTATCAAAAACAATATCAAAGCCTTGTCCATTTGTTAGTCGATTTACATATTCTTCTACAGACTCTTCTTTATAATTGATAACGTGATCTACACCTAGCTTTTTAACTAAATCAGCTTTTTCATTTGATGAAACAGTTGTCGTAACAATTGCTCCAAAAGCTTTCGCCAATTGAATAGCAACGTGACCAACACCACCAGTTCCACCATGAATTAAAATATGATCACCTTGTTTTAAATTACCTCTATCAAAAAGTGCTTCCCACGCAGTTATAGACGTTAATGGTAAACTAGCCGCTTCTTGAATCGGTAAATTCATTGGAGCTTTAGCAATAAACGATTCTTCAATTAAAAAATAATCTGTCAAAGTTCCACTAAAGACATTTAAACCAAATACTAAATCGCCAACTTCAAACTGTGTAACATTCTCACCTACTTCAACAACTTCACCAGAAAAATCACTATGTAAAATCATAGGAAAATTAGGCTGAAACGCATTTGGCACAATGCCTTTTCTTATTTTTGTATCGATCGGATTAATACTAGTTCCAGCAACTTTCACTAATACTTGATTACCAGTTGGCTTTGGCATTGAAATTTCAACGTGTTTAAATTCAGAGCTATCTCCATATTGATGAATTACAATCGCTTTCATATTGACTCCCTCTTTCGAAATGGAAAATATTTTGAAGTCATTGTAGCATAAATCAGCTCTAAAAAAATACAATTTTGCAATTCACTGAATCCTAAAGTTTTGATTATAATGGTTAAAATTTTATAATTATCATTGTTTTTTCGATATGTTTCAGTATAATCAATATTAATCTTTTAATCTTATTGATGGAGGAAATGACTATGGTAAACAAATTAGAGGAATTAAATGAGAGAAATACGTTGAACCATAGAAATATTGTAAAGTATGTTAAACATGTCTTCGATGAGTTAGACACAAAAGTTAAAAGATTTCGTGACGAAACAGCAATTAAGGCAGCACATCATGCAAAACCAGATTTAGAAGAAGAAACTTTATTTTATAGCAATATTCACAATATGAAAAAGCTACTAATTGACGTATTAGAGCGTACTACTGAAGATTTCGAACATCTTGGAGATAAAAACTGGAATAAAAACTTTGATGATGGCGTAAATGTTTAATTTTAAATAAAGACATAAAACTTACTTTTAAATAAAACGTATTTTCTCGATAAAAAGGATAGGAGGGTATTAAACCTTCCTATCCTTTTAATTATGGATACAAATCATTGCTTCAAATTACTTATATAATTTTTTAATACAAAAAGCACACTTTCATCGATTGGAATATTTATACCAAATCCTTCGCTATTTTCAAGTGAGACAAAACCATGGAGTAAGCTCCTTAACCCTCTAACCGCATGTATCTGTTCAATATCGTTTAAATGATATGGTTTCATTATTTCGTAAATTAGGTTTAAAATTTTATTCGCTGTTTGATGATACTCATCTTCTGGTGTCTGAGACGGAGATAAGGTAGCTTTGTATAAACCTGGATGAGTTCGAGCGTAATTAAGATATGCAAAGGTTAAAGCAAAAATTGCTTTCTCGTTCCTTTGATGATGAACAGCCTCTTTAAGTTGTTCATAAAGCTGTGTAATAGCATATAGGGCAACACTATTTTTTAGTTCATCCAAATTCTTAACATGATTATAGATCGATGGTGGTTGAATCGTTAGCTTCTTTGCAAGATAACTGATCGTTAAAGCCTCCCACCCTTCTGTATCGACAATTTTAATTGAAGCCCTCAGTAATTCATTAAAATTCAATCCAATTCTTGGTGACATATCATACCCTCTCCCATTACTGCTTTTTAAGGGCACGGTCAATCGCTGCTTGTGGATGACTTAGCATCGTACCATGACCAACTGCTAATAATGTAGGTTTCAAATCACTAATTTTCTTCGCACTATTTAATGCAGTCTCTTTACTCCACGTTGCAAGAGTTGGAAAAGGAAATAAAATTCTTAATTGACCGGAAATCGCAAATCCTCCTCTTAACGAAAAAGCATCACCAGCAATAATTGCATTTGTGCGTTGATCCAAAAATGCCATCGAGCCTGGCGTATGACCAGGAACTTCAAACGCTATTAAAGAGCCTATCGTATCACCTTCTTGAAGTAAACGATCAGGAATCGTTTTTATATTTTTAGGAACATCGCCTTTTATAGGAATATTGGGTTCACTTGCTTCTAGACTAGTATCCCCTTTTAATAATTTTGCATCTCGTTTTGAAATAGACACGACCGCATCTGGAAGTAATGCTTTTAATTGATCAAGCGAACCGACATGATCACCGTGAGCATGTGTTAAAACGATATTCGTAATTTTTTTGCCTATTTGATTTGCTGTATCCAAAATTTTAGCCGCACTAAAAGATAGCGCTGTGTCAATTAACGTAAGCTCGTTTTCTTCTTCAACTAAAAAACAATTTACAGGAAAGAAATTGGGTAAAAAGCTCAACTCATAAAGATGATTATTTTTCGTAATCTTCATATTATACCCTCCTAATAATAAAAACTAATACCTTTAGTTTTATAATACTAATGGTATTAGTTTTTGTGAACAAAAATTCCAAATTTTCCATAAAAATCGTTAAAATGACTAAATATACTTACATTTTTTGTAAGATGAAAACTATTGGATCTAGTTGTTGTTTGGTAATGGCGAACACTTTGTGTACTTTATTGATAAAGCTGTGAACTTTGTTGATAAAGCATTTGTTTTTGTTGATATAGTACTGATTTTTGTTGATATATCGGATTTTTTGTTGATATGATGGTTGGCGGACTCTGCAATCCGTGGGTTTATGCATAAATCAATGAATTTCGTGCGTATTTGGAAAGATTTCGTGCATAAAATAACTAGCTTTCGAGTAAATCAATTGATTTACTCGATAATGCCAATGGTTTCTGTGTTAATTGGTTGATTCTCCCACAATGTCACAGCTTTGTGCGTATATCAATAACCCCATATAAAAACTGGGCAAAAAATAGACTGGTCCTTTTTTGCTTAGAGTACAGCCAAAAAAATACCACAGTTTTTAGAACCGTGGTACACCTCAAAATTTATACTTACTTATCTTACTAAAAAACCCTTCCATCATAGATGAAAGGGTTAGAACACATAGTAATTTATTTTCTACTTAAATCCATTTCTTCATAAGGTACAACTTTTGTTTTATGTTTAGTTTTATAACCTAACCAAACAATTAAAAATACAGGAATTCCAATGTATGAAACAAGAACACCTTGCCAGTTAATTGCATGACCAGTAAATGCTTGATAGTTTTGAGCTAAAACAATAAATAAACAAGCTAAGAATGCTAAGATTGGACCTAGAGGGAACCATTTTGCACGGTAAGGAAGTTCTTTCAAATCTTTCCCTTGAGCAACATACCCTTTACGGAATCGGTAATGAGAAATCGCAATACCTAACCAAGCTATAAAACCTGATAAACCAGATAAATTTAATAACCAATTGTAAACTTGACCTTCACCGAAAAATGAAGATAAAAGAGCTAAAGAACCAACTGCAAGTGTTACGTATAAAGCATTTGTAGGAACACCATTTTTATTTACTTTTGTTAAGAATTTAGGTGCTTTTCCTTCTACTGCTAAAGTATATAACATACGTGTTGACGCATATGTTCCGCTATTACCTGCAGATAAAACTGATGTTAAAATAACTGTATTCATAACAGACGCTGCAAATGCAACACCTAATTTTTCAAATACTAAAGTAAATGGACTAACAGCAACACTGCCTCGCACTAAGTCAGGATCTGTATAAGGAATTAATAAGCCAATTACTACAATCGCTAACACGTAAAATAAAAGGATACGCCAGAAAATTTGACGAATAGCTTTTGGAACATTTTTTTCTGGATTTTCTGTCTCACCTGCTGCAACACCAATTAATTCAGTTCCTTGGAATGAAAATCCCGCAACGATAAAGATTGATAATACACCTAAAAATCCATTATGGAATGGAGCATCACCAACAGTAAAGTTTTTAAAACCTGCATCATGCCCTTTTAAAATACCAAAAATCATTGCAATACCAACTATTAAAAAGACAATTACAGTAACTACTTTAATTAATGAAAACCAAAATTCTGATTCACCATAGCCTTTAACTGAAAGTAAATTTAAACCTAAAATAATAACTAAAAAGATTCCGCTCCATAATACTGCTGGAGTATGTGGGAACCAATATTTCATAAGCATTGCTGAAGCTAATAATTCAAAAGCTAATGTAATCGCCCAGTTATACCAATAATTCCAACCCATTGCAAAACCAAATGCTGGGTCTACATAGCGAGATCCGTAAGTACTAAATGAACCAGAAACTGGTAAATAAGTCGCCATCTCACCTAAACTAGTCATTAAGAAATAAACCATTATACCAATCAATCCGTAAGCTAAAATAGCACCACCAGGACCCGCTTCACTTATTGAAGATCCACTAGCTAAAAATAAACCTGTCCCAATTGATCCACCAATTGAAATCATAGTTAAATGTCTTGCTTTTAGACCTCTTTTTAAAGAAGTTTGGTTAGTATTCGTTTCTGTACGATCATTTTTCGGGTTTGTTAGTCCCATCTTGTTGCCTCCTCTTGATTCTTGCAATCTTATCTTTACGCGAGAATATGGGACGGTATAAAGTGTTGTATGATGTGTATTTTACTCATGATTTTCAACAATATGTAAAGATTGGAAAATCCAGTAAAAAACAAAAAAACACGTGAATCAATGTTCACGTGTTCTAGACTCAAATATATGTGTCAAACAACATCAACATCTCTTCAATAGCCCTCCACAAGAAATCTTGTGACAGTCCTACGCTTATTTAGCAATAGGCCCAATAATAAATTTAAATGGTAAATTTATTATTTCGGCAGTTTCGCCTTTTATTACTTATCATAGGTCCCATAAACCTCAAAGTAATGACTAATCAAAACCGCGCCTCTATCCATACGAGATAAAGATCATATTTAATTTTATAAGTTCAATATACAATCTACTAATCTAGTTTGTCAATAGATTTTTCGACAAATTTTGAGGGTAACATGAAGAGAATCGTGGTTCTAAAGGCCATAAAAGATTAGTAAAAATCTCAATTTTATTGTAAGACTTCAATTTTTTTACTAATATTGTCTAGCGACTAATGCTCTTACCTTGTACCATTCTACTTCCTTTATGTATAATATTTCTATGTACTTCAAAGGAGGAATTTTTCACATGACAATTTATAAAGCACTTACACTTGCGGGATCAGATAGTAGTGGTGGAGCAGGGTTACAAGCTGATATTAAAACATTTCAGGAACGTAATGTTTATGGAATGAGTGCAATTACAACTTTAGTAGCGATGGATCCTCATAATCATTGGCATCATCAAGTATTCCCAATTGATATAGATACAATTGCAGCACAATTAGAAACAATCGTAGTTGGTGTTGGAATTCAAGCGATGAAAACAGGAATGCTAGGATCAGTTGAGATCATTGAGTTAGCTGCAAAAACGATTAAAAAACATAATATTGATCGCGTAGTTGTAGACCCAGTTATGATTTGTAAAGGAAATGACGAAGCTCTTCATCCAGAAACAAATGATGCATTAAGAGAAATTTTAGTTCCCCTTTCAACAGTTGTAACGCCAAACTTATTCGAGGCAGCACAATTAGCTAAAATGGCACCAATTTGTACAGTTGAACAAATGGAGGAAGCAGCACGCAAAATCCATGAGTTAGGTGCAAAATATGTTTTAGTAAAAGGCGGAAGCAAAATTCAACATGAAAATGCAATCGACGTATTATTTGATGGTGAAAAAATCGAACATTTAGAATCTGACAGAATTGAAACTACATACACACATGGAGCAGGTTGTACATACTCTGCAGCAATTTGTGCAGAGCTTGCTAAAGGTGCAGAACCAAGAGAAGCAATTAACACTGCTAAAAAATTCATTACTGAAGCAATTCGTCACTCATTCCCAATTAATCAATACGTAGGCCCAACAAATCATATGGCTTATCGTTTACATGGTGAAGCTTAAATAAATCAAGATAAGATAAGATAAAAACCACAAGGAATTAAATCCTTGTGGTTTTTACATTTTTTTAAAAGTTCACTTGATCACGTTTTTAATTAGTTTAAATAAATCTCTTGCTTTGAAAAAAACGAATCTTTCCCATCTAGCTAATAAACCATTTCCATTTTCTCCATTTGCAATCTGAATAGCGTGTTGCTTATGAAACTCAGCTACTCTTTGATTATGGTTACGATGCATATTGTGAAGATGAATTGCATGTTTATTTTGCCCCATACGATTCCCTCCTTCTTTTTATATTACTAGTGTTAATCACTCTTTATTTAGCATGTATATATTTTTTTTATTAATTTTATACTAATCATTTAAACCTTTTCCGTCAAGAATATGATCAATATACTTTTCTACACGTGACGCTCTAGTTTTCGATTGTTTTGGTTGAGAAAAATAATAAATATATGCTCTTTGACGCCCTGGAGTCAATGCTTCAAAAGCAGTTTTAAAGGCAGGGCTTTCATCTAATTTAAGTTGAAGTTCTTCAGGAACTTCATAATCTGCAGTCTTTTTTAATTCAACCTGCAAACCTGCTTTTTCCACTTCAATTGCTTCTTTAATATAATCGATTAAGACGCTTTCCATTTCAATTATTTCTTGAATATTCGTAAACCGAATCTGACGTGCTGATTGTACATTTTCCGTCTGTTGAATTAGAATACCTTTTGGATCTTGTAACAACGCACCTTTGTGAAACAAAAGTGCACAATATTCTTTAAACCCATGTATTAAAACTACATTTTTATTATCAAGCGTGTAACAAGGATGCATCCATTTAAAATCTTCGGTCAATTCACACTCAAGCACGATTTCTCTCAATTTATAAAATTCTTCTTGCCACTTTTTGGCTCTAATTAAAAATGCTTCAACTTTAGGATGCATATTACCATTCAAATCACTAACACCTCACAAAATTACTTAAATAGATAATAACCGATCTTAAGGATTTAATATGTTCGTTTTATAGTAGTATAGCCATTATGTACCGAAACAAAATTCCCAATAGATTCACAAACTTCTTCGATTAAATTTTACAATACATATTCTTATAATACTAGTAGTTCCGTGAGAGGGGATGATGAGTTAAAGGGACAAAATTTAGAAATAACAATAAAAAAGAACAGGTCCTAGGTTCTCCCTATTCCCTGTCCTTCATTTAACCCTGATTTCTTAATATTTATCCCAAGTAACAACTTCATCTAAAGTTAGACGAACTTTTTCGAAGCCTGCTTTAATTCCTTTACCTACTGAAATTAGCATTACTGGTTTGAAGTTTGCTGGTACATTGAAAGCTTCGATAAACTTCGCTTGGTCATATCCACCCATTGGTACTGTGTCTAAGCCTTTTGCTTTTGCAGCAAGCATAAATTGCATTGATACTAATCCACCGTCAATCATAGCAACTTTTGTAGCCACTTCCTCTGGTAAGCTTCCGTAGTTTTTCACAATTGAGCCTACATAGAAGTCTTTAACTTCTTGAGTCATCATTTCTTTTGCGACTAATTCATCATAAATGCGGTCAGCATTTTTGAATGCCTCAATATCACCTAATACAGCGATTACTGCAGATGCATCAACAACTTGTTGTTGGTTATTTGCGATTGGTAATAATTTTTGTTTTGTTTCTTGATCTTTAATGACAAGAAATCTCCATGGTTGTAAGTTTGATGATGATGGAGCTTGGATTGCAATTTCAAGTAATTCTTTAATTTCATCATCAGACAGTTGAAAACTTGGGTCATAATGACGAACTGATCTTCTTTCATTTGCTACAGTAAAGAAATCTGTGCTTTCAATTTCTTTAGGTGCATCAGTTCCAAAATCAATTTCGTTTACTTTATTTAAATATTCTTCTCTTTCTGTTTTCGTACTAGACATATTGATCTCTCCTTGATTAACTGTATTATTTACAAATACAGTATATGACTTTAACTGTATAAAAGTCAACTACAGTTTCCAAAAAAAAATAAAATCGAAACTATATTGTTTCGATTTTATTTTACCCATTCTCTTTTTCATTAGGTAATAAGTCAGAAATTGTTTTCTTCGCAAGGCCTTCAACTAGCCAGCTCTCCATCTCGTCTTTTAACTCGTATAAAGCCGATTTTGTAGAAGGAGCAAAACATTCCTTACTATTAACATCCAAGAAACCTTTGGAATATGGGTCAGATCTCATCGCATCATAAACATCTTTTAAAGTAATTTCATTAACATCTTTCGCTAAGTAATATCCACCATCTCGACCTTCTTTAGCTGAAACGATCCCCGCTTTAACTAAATTGGCAAGAATTTTTCGTAAGAAGGTAGACTGAGCTTCAAGTTTCTGAGCTAATACTGCACTTGGGCATATTCCATCTTGCTCTGCTAAAATGAGTAGAGATTGCAGTGCTAGTCCAAACCATTTCGTACTAGAAACCTTATCTTTCAAGAGCTTTCACCTCAATTAATAGTCTAAACTATTTTACGAAAAAGACAACCACCTATTAATATTGCACTTCTAAGCAAAAAAGAAGAAGCCTATGAACTCCCCTTAGTTCGCTAAATTTTATCTTTTTTGACATTTTATCATCGTAAATTTAAATGGAGGTTTATTTTCCATATTCTTATGTGGTTCAACAATTTCTACTACTTCGATCAATCCATATTTTCCAAATTCTTGTTTAATCGATTCGGAATCATAAAAAAATAATTTCATCCCTTCCGTTATTTCGAAATAGTTTTCACCTAGTTGTTTGCCCTTACCAAACATTGGAGCATCTTTTGAAATCGTAGTGAAAATCATATATCCATTTGGACTTAATTGGTTATAACAATCACTAATAAACTTATCTCGATCATGTTTATTCAATAAATGAATAAGTGCGTAGCAAAAAATCCCATCATACTGTCTGTTATCAAAAGGCATATCGGTAACTGAACCATGAAAAATATGAGAACTCATTCCATTTTTCCTAGCCAATTCAATCGCTGTTTCAGAGATTTCAATGCCAGTTACATTTATTCCATTTTCAATAAAAACATTTGCATTTCGACCATATCCAAAACCCGGAATTAATATGTACTTAATATTCTTCTCAACGAAAAAGTCTTTTGTCAAAATTGCTGAATCTGCAGGCTCTAGTCCCCACATCATTTGATTTTCGATAAAACTTGATTCCCAAATTTCTGTCATAATGATCTCTCCTTTAGTAACTTACTATTTACTTCCTCTAGCCCTCTTTTCGGGCAGGGCGAACAGATTATGAACAATGTGCATAAAGTCCGTAGATTTGTTCATAAAACAGAGATTTTTGTTCATAAAGCGTATTATTTTCATCATCTTGCTTTACTATATCAAACCTCTAAAAAAAGAAAGACCAAAGGTCTTTCTTTTTAACATCACTATTTATGAAGCATTACTCTTAGCAAAATCTTTATCAGATAAGCGTTCATTACCCATTAGGAAAATTGAAATCAACGCCAATCCTACTGGAACTAGTGTCCAAAGGAAAGTATGGGCAATTGAAGAAGAAAACACATCAATAATTTTCGCCAATATTGGTGCTGGAATCAGTTTTTGAGCTTCAGGTGTAAATGCTTGATTAATATTAGAGAAATTTTGAGGTGCTCCGCTACCTGCAAAAGCATCTGTAATTTTGTCAGTAAATACATTTCGTTGAATAACACCAAAAACAGTAATCCCTACTGTCATTCCTAATGCACGTAGGAATGAGTTTGTTGAACTTGCTGAACCACGATTTTCATTGTCAAAGTGATGCATTGCAGACATACCAAGAACTGAGAATGAAGCTCCAACGCCAAGTCCAACAATAACCATATACACAATCACTTGGAATTTACTCGTATCAGGTGTGATCGTACCTAAACAAATAATACCTGCTAATAATAGGACAACCGAACCGATCATTATACTACGATAACTCATTCGATTTGCTAATGCCCCACCTAGTGTAGCAGAAATACTTACACTTACCATCATTGGTAATAAAACTAAGCCAGAATTCGTTGCTGTTCCACCTTGAACAAATTGAATAAAGATCGGGATATAAATTGTTGCAGCGATGAATGCCGCCCCGTAGAATAATCCGACAAAGTTACTAGCAGCAAAAAGTCGATATTTAAACATATCAAATGAAATGATCGGTTCTGCTACTTTACGTTCAATAAATAAGAAAATAATTAAGAAAACTGCGAACCCAGCAAATAAACCTAAAATTTGAACTGAATCCCAAGCATATTCTTTTCCGCCAAGCTCAAGTGCAAACATTAAACAGACAATACTAATAACAAATGTAATTGCACCCCACCAGTCAATTTGTTGCTTTGTGTGGTTTTTCGATTCAACATAAAAATAACCGATTAATCCTAATGTTAAAAGTCCAAATGGAATATTGATATAGAAAATAAATCTCCAGTTAATATAATCTGTAATGTAAGCACCAATTAGCGGTCCAAGTACACTTGATAATCCAAATACTGCACCAAAAATACCGCTCATTTTACCACGCTTTTCAACAGGAAACACATCCCAAATAATTGTAAAAGCAATTGGCATTAAAGCACTTCCACCAATACCTTGAATCGCACGGTAAACACTAAGTTGAATAATAGAAGTTGCAGTTCCACAAAGAATCGAACCTAAAATGAATAAAATAATACCTAACATAAAAAATCTTTTTCTACCGTACATATCAGAAAGTTTACCGAAAATTGGCATCCCAGCCATTTCAGTCACTAAATAAGCTGACGTTACCCAAACAAATTTATCATAGCCACCTAAGTCTTTTAAAATTGTTGGCATCGCTGTTGAAACGATTGTGTTATCAAGAGAAGCGAAAAATATCCCCAGTAATAACGCAATCATAACAGGAACCAATTTTGTTTCCCTTTTTTGCATAATCATCTCTCCTTCACCTTTCATGCCTATAAATCAAAATATAGTCTCAAATCAATCTCTATTAATGTATAAAATAGCATTGCTTAATAGACCTAAACCTATACCAATTCCAAACCCAAGAAAGCCACCTACAATTAGATGTGATGTAAAATAACCTACACCTAAACCAACTACTAAACCTAAAATTACAAAAGCTCCATAAAAAAGACCAACAGCTTCTTCGTGTCTCATACTATATAATCATCCCTTCATACAATTTAACTTCAAATAAAATAATAAGTGCGTTACTTTATTTAATTTAAAGTTAATATAACATTGTTTCGTTACTTAGACAATATAAAAATTAAAATTTATTGTAGTATTTTTATTAAAAACAATAATTTATATGTAAATAATAACAATAGAACCTTAATATTATTGAATATAGAAGGGATGTAACAACGTTACGGCACAAACGAAAAGGTAAAAACAAAACATTGTTGTGTTGTACTGAATTTTTATGAATAGAGAGTGTTTTGTTTATTCCTTACTTCTGATCATTTTATACCCAAGACCAAATGCGCTTATTAAAAATAACCATGCAGCTAAATGAAACATAAATTGGATGTCAATTGTTTCAAGCAAAGTTCCTACACCTATAATACATATTGCCGTTACAAAAGATGTCCAAAATAAGTAGCTTCTATAAAAATCAGACGAAGCATTCATAAATAATTTTTTTTCAGCAATCTTAAACAATGCAGTAAAACCACCAAATAGAACTTGGCCAACATAAACAATTTTTATATTATCGATCAGAGGTAGTGAAAAGAACAGAAGACAGCAAAATAATGAATGCAATACCATTAATAAATATGGCGAAACAGAGTCAACAAAACGGCCACCAAAGTAGACTACAACACTTAAGCTTAATGAAAAAAGTCCATACAATAAACTAAATACATCATACGCATCCCCTATATTCCTTAAGAAGAGGACATAATATGGAAAGACTAAAGAGCTACTAAAGCCAATAATACTTAGTAATGCGATTACATAACGATTCATAGGATTTACTCCCCGTAATTTTCATAAAAAGTATTCATAAATACACGATTTGGATCAAACTCTTTCTTCTTATTAAAAAAATCTTCAGTTCTTGGATATGCCGACTGCATTTGTTGCTTAGTCTGATAAGGATAATACGGTAAGTAATAGGATCCTCGATGTTTTATTGTTAGATCAGTCCATTTTTGAATAACCTCTGAAGCTTTATGAACAGAATCTTTATCTTTTCCATGTTGAATCAAAACAACAAAAGCAAACATATCATCTTTTGCATAATTCATAACTGTTTCATTATCTTTTTCAACATATCGAATCGTTATATTTAAAAGATTAAAATCATGCTCATATTGTAAATATTCTCTAACATCGTCAATATAGCTAACAAATTCATCTACAGGTACGAAAAACTCTTGTAAAACTTGTGTATCTTGACGATCATCGAATTCCATAAACTTGCTTTCTGAGCGCATAACATTATTACGAGTTTCATAGCTTCCATTTAATGAATGAATAAAGCTATATTGCAGTTGCCAGAAAAGATCTTTACCAATATCCGATGTTCTGGACATACCGAGAGCAAGCTTTGGTAAAAAAGCGGAATGATCTTCCTTAAGCTCTTTATCCGAATCTGACATTTTACGAGATGTTTCCATATAATTAATGGCATAAACTTTGTCAAAAAAACTATCTGGCGCAACAGAAATTCTAGCGATATGCATACTTGCATTTTTATTTTCTAAAACGTTTTTCTTAAAATACGCCGGATATTTATCATATTCCATCGTTTTTGTTTCTACTTGATATAATTCATTATTTGTTAATTGAAGCTCTACTTCTAAAATAACTCCAAATAATCCATAACCACCTAATACATAAGGAAAAAGCTCTTTATTCTCAGTACGACTTACTTTGATTACTTTCCCTGTTGGAGTTAGTAATGTGAACCAGTTAACTGTACTAGCTAATGAATGATTCCGAATATCACGTCCGTGTGCATTCACACTTAATGATCCACCGACAGAAAATATTTCTTGAGACTGAGTTACCTTCAGAGCAAGATTATAAGGATTAATTGCTTTTTGTATATCCCCCCAGGTTGCTCCACTTTGAACAATTACTGTTTTATGAACTGGATCCACTTTTTCAACTTTATTAAATGTTTTTAAGTCGATCACAACTCCATCCTTATAATAAGTATGTCCCCCTTGACTATGGCGCTGTCCTGCAATTGAAACTGTCTTGCCTTGTTTTTTTGCGTCAATAACTATTTTCTTTAATTGTTCTACTTCTTTCCCTTTAACAACACGATCAATTTTTGTTGGAAGTAGGTGGCCAACATCATCAATCATTCCATGCTTTAATGGAGTTGGTTTATTCCATAATGTATGTAAAACTGTAGCAAACACTGTTAAGAGGAGTATTCCTACTAATATTTTTTTCCTCACGTTCTTTTCCCCCAAATAGATAAAGTAAACTTAAGCGTTAAAAAAAGACGTGACTACAATAATGTAAACACGTCTTTTTTTTTAACACTATTGTCCTGTTCCTAATAAACAATGAAAGTTTAACAGAACTAAAAATCTTGTAAAAACTACTTACTCTATAATATAAGACAATTTATTTACTAAACCATCCAATCATTCGATTTACATCTTTTTCATCTAAATGTCTTACTTGATAAGTGTGACCATATTGACTTGATAGAATTGTAATATAAATCGTTTTTAGTTTTACTCTTCTTTGTAGAAAACTTTGTTCACCTATCAGTACTTGTATTCTCTCTTTTGGTAAAATCGCAGTTGTTCTTGAGAAGTAACCAGATTGAACAATCACTGTACGATCTAATAGTGTATAGCCGGCGTTTCTAAATCCTAATTCAGCAATAAGTAAGCCTATTAATACGATTGCATATGCCCAAAAATGGACAAATGGAAGCAATACGATCCCACTTGCAATAAGTAGAAAAATAATCAACATTCTAGAATAATACGTTTTTCGGGCTCTTTTTGGTGCTCGATTTGCAATATCTTCATAGTTAATAGTAGGTAGAAAGTTTTTTAGGAATAATTGTACATCCTTCGTTTTTATAAATGGATGAAGAACATGCCTGCCTTGCTCCTGCTTATCCCCCATCCCAACAGCTTCTACATAAACTGTTGAATAACCAAATAATTGACGAATGATTCCTTCCTTTATAACGACACCTTGAATCCGTTTTAAGGATACCGTAAATTCATTTTTTTCTAATAACCCTCTTGTTATAATAATTCGATTTTCTCTTCTTTGGACTGTAAAGTTTGCAAATTTTAATATGTATCTTATTGTGGAGAAGATTAACGAAAGCAATAAACTACCTAAAAATGCAATAAAAAACATCATATACGTAAAAGATTGGATTTGATTATATATTGCTACATATATACTATGTGGAAGCAAGTCCTCGATTTGTGAAAATAATGATGCTAGTACGGCAAAAGCTAGTCCAACCTCAAATGAAGTGATTCCAGCTAAAAAAAGTTTTCTCGTTTCAATTGTTAAACTAATATCAACAAATGATTCTGCCTGTACACTATTTCCCTCAGCTACAACCGAATCTACTTTTTTCTTTTTAGAACTTAAGACTTCATTCTTTAATGAAAGTGCCACTTCTTTTGGTATAGCATTTAAAATACCTTCAGCTTTTTTTCCACCAGCTGTTTCAATTCGAACACTCACAACATTAAAAAGCTGTTGAATAAAACCAGCATTGATTGAAAAAGATTGGATTCGTTCTTTTTGAATAAATGTATTTTCAATTACAAATAATCCTGAACGAATTCGAAACTCTTCTTCAGTTATATAGTAAGTAAAGCGATACCATTTAATGATCGCTGATGCAACAGGAAAAACAATTAGAACTCCAGCAAACAAATATTGAAACATTGACCCTTTTCCACCTGAAATTAAAAGAATAATAAGTGGTATTAGTACGTTTTTTATTTGCTCTAAAAATACGGTAAGGATATAAGCTGGATGTTGTCTTTTTGGCTCAAACATCGTCATCACTTATCCTTGCTAAGTAGATAATTTTATCTCTAAGCTTTTCAGCGACATGGTGTTCTAAGCCTTCAATTTCATGTGTGGTGGCAGCCGTGGAAATATTTACTGTAGATAAACCGTATCGACGTAGTATTGGTCCTACCTCAGTCGTAACGTGTTGAACTCTGACCATCGGTATAACGATTCGTTTAATAACAAATATTCCTTTTTGAATTTCTAACTCATTTTCATATATCTCATATGCAGTATATTTGAATCTAAGTGTAGGGAAAAATAAAGTTAAAAAAAGAATTAACACTATAACGACAGCGATAATGATCATTAAAATAAAGTAAGGAAGTGAAAAATGTCTCATAAGAAAATAATAGATAATTGGTAATGTAACTAGAGAGATACTACTTAATAGTGATGTAATTCTCCATACAGACCTCATCTTTAATGATGGTCTTTGAGATGGATTTGCTCTCATTTAATCACCTTTTCTATCTCATTAATCTATCACTTACTATATCATACCATGAGTCAAACTATTCACAAACCTCCTATTTATCGACAAAGTTAAAAAAAGGTAATTTTCCCCATACTTAAATACAATATTGATTAGTAAGTACTTAAAAAAAGATAAAGTTTGGTACGTGAAATTTCACCAAATGTCACATTATGCCTAAACTTTATCTAGTTATTATTTTCTATGGGATCTGTTCAATATTTCTACAAAAAAAGGATTTCTCATAGTAACTATGAGAAATCCTCTTTCAAGTTAAACAGTCACACACTTTCTAAAATCAACAATAACCTTTGCCTATGCTTCAACAAGCATAGTAAATTCTTTAATAGAAGTGAAATACATTAAAAGCATTTTATTTTGGCTCAAGTAATACTTTCATAAGTATGGACGTTAGCACCATTTTTAGACTAAATAGGATTCGTCGCTAAGTTGCTTTATAACGCCAACATCTTGATTAATGCAGTACTTAAGATTTTAACACCGTTTGATAGTGAATCTAGATTAAAGCTCATATTCGGGTGATGCAAGCCTGGCTTCAAGTCTGTCCCTAATCCTACCATTGTTAATTGTAAATGAGGGAAATTTGTTTTGTAAAAATGAAAATCTTCTCCTCCAGGAGTGTTAACGGCTGGAGCCAAGCTTTCAATTCCAGTTGCTTCCACGATCGCCTCTTTTACAACCTCTTCCATCAACTGACTTTTTTCTGCAGCCACCATTTCTGCAATAGTTTCCATAAAAACTTCTGCATGATTGGCCGTTCCAGCTGCAAAAACCGCTTGTTCAATATCTTTAATTAACTCTTTCATTATTTCATTTCGTTCGGCTCGAACATCAATTCCGAACTCAGCAAAATCTGGGATGATATTTACATTATCTCCACCAGCCGTTACCATTGTTACCTTTGCAGATGCAGAAACAGATGGATCTACCTTTACCGCATTAACTGCTTGAATGATTGCTCCAAGGGAATCTACTACATTTATTCCGAGATTCGGTCTAGCTCCGTGAGCTTGTTTCCCTTTGATCGTCCCTTTTAATAGAGTTGTAGCCCCATGATAGATAGCAGGTGCCGCTTTTCCAAATTTCAATTCTTGAATAGGGCGGACATGAAGACCTAGTAAAAGTTTCACGTCATTTAGAACCCCTCTTTCAATCATCGCTTGTGCACCTTTCCCAGTTTCCTCGGCTGGTTGAAAGATTATTTTTATTAATCCTTTAGGTTCATATCCAATTTCCTTCAAACAAGTTATGGCATAAAGGACCATTGTCATATGAGCGTCATGACCACAGGAATGATTTGCTTTCCATTCTCCATCCACTAGCTGCCACAAAGCATCCATATCAGATCTAATCCCAATTGTTGGTCCTTCTTCTTTATTTCCCCAGTATCCAACGACACCGGTAATGTCCTCAAACGTTTCATATGGTATATTCAATTTTTCTAATTGTTCACATAAGAACCTAGTTGTCTCAAATTCTTTCCAACTAACTTCAGCATGTTTATGAAAATACTGATAAGTAGATTTTATTAACTCGTCATGCTGAGAAACCCACGTATTAATCTCATTCATGAATAGCCAAACTCCCTTTTGATAATGATTCTTGTAACTGTGAAGTTACAAATTCTAGCATGGCTTCTAACCTTTGAATTCGCAACGTAGGTTTCCCGATTTGAAGAAGTGCGTGGCTTGAGTTCGGTATCCGAACAAATTGCACCTCTCCTCCCTTCCTCTTAATGTGTGAATAGAACTGCTCCGCCTGTTCGATCGGACATCTTAAATCGCTCTCATTATGAAGAAGCAAAAGTGGTGTATTCACATTTTCCACATAAGCAAGTGGAGAGCGTTTCCAAAGTGATACTACATCCGTTTTCCCTTGAAATTCTACATCCATAAATTCCGGCGCGATATCACTAGTACCATACATCGAAATCCAATTTGAAATACAACCTTCTGATACAGCTGCAAAAAATTGATCGGTATGAGTAATTAGCCAATTCACCATAAATCCACCATAACTAATTCCATTGACTGCCACCTTGTTTTTATCAAGAAAATCAAATCGACGTAAAGCCTCGTTTAACCCGTTAAAAAGGTCGATCATATCCTTTCCGCCATAATCGCCACACACCGCATTCGTAAAATCTTCACCAAAGCCAGAAGTCCCTCGTGGATTAAGGTAAACAACCGCAAATCCTTGTGCAGAGAATAGTTGCATTTGGTGAAAATATGTATAACCAAACGAAGAATGGGGACCACCATGTATATCTAATAATACAGGGTATTTTTTTCCTTCCTCAAAATTAGCTGGCTTAAGAACAAATCCTTGAATCTGCCATTTATCCTCCGAACGATACGAAAAGACTTCTGGTTTGACTACCTTTACCTCAGATAAGTAGGCATCATTACAGTCATCTATACGTACTTCGTTTGTGAATAAGGATGGTTCTTCTGGAATAGAAAATTCTTCCGTTGGTTCTCTCTTAATATAATGATATCCCGTATTATTCTTAACATTAACGACAGCAATTTTTCCAGGGTGTTCGCAAGACGAATACGCTATAACAAATGTTTGGTCGCCATTATAAGAAAAATGAAAGATAGTCCGATCCCCACCAATTACTATACGACCTCTTCCATCTGTATCATCCACAGTAAATCGGACAATTTCATTCCTGCCTTCCCGAGTTCCTAGGCAAAAAACGTACTGTCCATTTTTGGACCACTGAGGTTTCAAAGGACTTTTTAGGAAGCGCATATCAGTAAAAATCATATCACCTAACGTATCATGATATTGTTTACTTAAATGTTTAACCTCTCCTCCATCAGCTGGAATTAGTTGTAATTGAATTTGATTATAATAGTAGGAAAAATACGCAATCCACTTTCCATCAGGTGAAAAAGATGGCGAATGTGCATTTGATTTTGGATACACCAATTTTTCTTCTCCACCATGTGCTGGTATAGTGTAGATGTTTTTACCATAAAGACCACTCTCTCCATCATTTGAAGAAGTAAAAGCAATATATTTCCCATCGGGTGAAATAGTAGGTTCTGAGATATGGTGTGGTCTATTCGTTAATTGTTCGAACTCACCTGTTTTGACATTTATTGAAACAAGCTGGCGAGTGTGGGGAGTTTGAAGACCAATCCCATCATTTTTGTAATAAAGCTTGTTGTAGCGTTTCGAACCTTCGTGCCACTGTTTATTTCGAGCATTGATTTCATCAATGGCTTCGGCTTCACTTATATTTTCATTAAACACTTCCACTTCTTTGTTTTGTGCTACTGGTACTAAACCATAAATCATATCTCTATTTGGTGACCAAATAATTGAGCTAATGCCATATTTAAATTTTGTAAGGCATCTCTCCTGCTTAGAGTCTAGCGATAATAGCCAAATTTGCGAACCATAACTGCGATGAGAAAGATATGCAACGGTGTTTCCGTTTGGCGACCAGATAGGTTGGGTGTTGCTTTTTCCGTTAATAGTTAGTTGCTGATCCGTTTTTCCTTCTATATTAGCTAAGAACAACTGCGTATTATAATCATTTTCTTTCTCACAAGCTTTCGTTTTTTCATAGATTACTTGTTTCCCATCAGGTGATATCACGGGATTACTTGGCCATTCAAAACGATAAATATCTTCTGGTTTCGTAAGTCTTATAGTCATATTTTCTCTCCTCCAAAATGAAGAAAGTGAATCCAATTAACTGGGCTTCACTATCCTTCATCATCCTTTATTCTCTTCATTATATAAATGACAAGCTACTCTTCTTCCTTCTACTTCTTGCATTTGAGGTTTAACAGTTTTACAGGAATCCATGGCATGAATGCAACGTTGATGAAAAGCACATCCACTAGGAGGGTTGTCTAAAGACGGCAGCTCCCCAGTAAGAATAATACGCTCTTTAATATCGTCTGGATCTGTCTTTGGAATAGCAGAGATTAGTGCTTGCGTATATGGATGTAGCGGCTTTTTAAATAATTGTTCTTTATCTGCAATTTCCACGATTTCCCCAAGATACATTACACCAACACGATGAGCGATATGTTCTACTACACTTAAATCATGTGAAATAAAGATATAAGAAAGACCAAGTTCTTCTTGTAAGTCTTGTAGCAAATTAAGAATTTGGGACTGAACTGAAACATCAAGTGCCGAAACAGGTTCGTCAAGAATGACGATCTTTGGTCTTATGATAATTGCTCTTGCAATTCCAATACGTTGACGCTGTCCCCCAGAAAGTTCGTGAGGAAATCTTGATAAATAGCTTTCAGATAGTTCTACTAAACCAAGAGTATGTTTAATTAAATCATCATGTTCTTTCCTTGGAACACGATTGGCTATTAGCGGCTCAGAAAGAATTTCTCTCACTGTCAGCTTCGGATTCAAGGAAGCCATTGGATCTTGAAATACCATTTGAATATCCTTACGATATTTATTCATTTCTTTTTTACTAAGCTGAAGTAAATCTGTTCCTTGAAAAATTACTTCTCCGCTCGTGGGCTGAGTAAGGCGTAATAAACATCTACCAGTTGTTGACTTTCCACAACCGGATTCACCAACAATCCCAAGCGTCTCCTCCTGATTTAAATACAAGCTAACCCCATTTACTGCACGTACATATTGCGGAGGTTTAAACCAGGATTTATTGGCCTTAAACTTTTTTTCTAACTGTTTCACTTGTAAGAGGGGGGCTGTCATACGAACGTCTCCTTTTGTTGTAACAACCAACATCTGCAAGATGTTTGGTCATCAACTTCGATAAGTGGTGGAAGGCTTGTTCTGCATATTCCCAACACCTTTGGACATCTGTCAGCAAAACGACAACCTTTTGGATAGTTGTCAGGAGTTGGCACTTGACCTGGAATCGATTTAAGACGATTCTCGCCTTTAGATTGATGCGGAGTGGATTGAATCAACCCGATTGTATAAGGATGCCTAGGATTACGTAAAAGTGTTCTTGTATCCGTTGTTTCCACAACCTGTCCAGCGTACATAACCACTACTCGATCACACATCTCTGCTACTACTCCAAGATCATGTGTAATAAGCAAGATCGACATTTGTAAGTCATCTTTTAGGGATTTAAGTAATGCTAATATTTGAGCTTGAATTGTTACATCTAGTGCAGTGGTTGGTTCATCAGCAATTAAAAGTGATGGATTACAAGATATAGCCATGGCAATCATTACACGTTGCTTCATTCCTCCCGATAAACGGTGTGGGTATTCGTGATAGATGGCTTCTGGACGTGGTATTCCAACTAATTTTAATAAATGGACAACCTTTTCCTTCAAATTTGATCCAGTTAATTTTTGATGCTTTTGAATCACTTCGCCTATTTGGATTCCAATCGTCAAAACAGGATTAAGAGAGGTCATAGGATCCTGAAAAATCATAGATATCTCGTTACCTCTTATTTTCCTCATATCTTTTTCAGTTTTATCTACTAAGTTACTATTATTAAACGTAACGCTACCACTAGAAATTTTAGCCTTTTTATCTAATAGCTGAAGAATCGAAAGAGAAGTCACACTCTTTCCACAGCCCGATTCCCCAACTATTCCTAGTATCTCGCCTTTTTTTACAGTAAGGTCAATGTTCTCTATAATCTTAAGCGAACCGTTCTTACTTTTAAATTCTGTGGTAAGGCCTCTTACTTCTAGTACATTAGACATAATCGCCCTCTCCTTCTCGTTACCTTGATGCTTTTGGATCAAATACATCTCTTAAAATATCACCTAAGAAATTAACCGAAAACACAACAGCCGTAATCGCTAGACCAGGAAATGTTGCTAACCACCAAGCGTCATTAATATATTGCTTCCCTTCACTAAGCATCGTTCCCCATTCAGGTGTCGGCGGTTGGGCACCGAGTCCGAT
Organism: Bacillus sp. AFS002410; assembly: GCF_002556365.1. Classification (NCBI taxonomy): domain Bacteria; kingdom Bacillati; phylum Bacillota; class Bacilli; order Caryophanales; family Bacillaceae; genus Bacillus; species Bacillus sp. AFS002410. The sequence continues at coordinate 9,310 of NZ_NUEU01000082.1, read as the reverse complement.
GAAACTAAGTCCAGCTGTATCTAATATGGCAACTCCGATAAATAATGTTGTATAAACAAGTAGAACTCCAAAAATATTGGGTAAAATTTGTCTTCTCAAAATCCAGCTATTTGAGCTTCCGATCGAACGACTTGCTTCGACGAAATCAGAAAATTTCACCGTCAATACAGCACCTCTAGTTAATCTGGCAAAGCCCGGTATTGAAGCGATTCCAACTGCAATCATGGCGTTTGTAAGACTTGGACCTAAAATCGCTACAATTGCAAGAGCTAAAACAATACTTGGTAAAGCTAACAATACATCCATGATCCGCATTAAAACGTTATCAACAAGGCCACCGATATAAGCGCTAATTAACCCGATAAACGTACCAGCAACTAAAGTGATACCTAAAGCCAGTGTGGAAACAGTTAGAGTAACGCGAACTCCATAAACTAGCCTTGAGAATACATCCCTTCCTAGTGAGTCCGTTCCAAAAATGTGCTCCTTATTTGGAGCTTGTAAAATAGCATCATAGAAAGGCTTCTCAGGATTATACGGTGCAATGACTGGAGCAAAAATGCCAATTAAAACAATGAATAGTAAAAAAATCAAACAATATTTGGCCCGCTTATAGCTAAGAATTTTATGGAAAGTTGTGAGTTTAATAAGTTTAGGTGTCCTACGTAGAGTGGGAGCCTCAATTGGTTTATATGCCTCACTCAATTTTGCCATTACCCTTCACCCTTTTCATTCAATTTAACACGTGGATCGATTAAGCTGTAAACGATGTCTACTAGTATATTAACGCTAACATAAACAGCTCCCATAAATAAGACAGTACCTTGAATCATCGGAAAATCCCTCGACATAATCGCACCAATGGAAAGTGTACCTAAACCTGGCCAATTAAAGACTTGCTCGATAATTACCGTACCACCAAGTAGAGCTGCTATTTGTAATCCAATAACCGTAATGATTGGAATAAGCACATTTCTAAAGGCATGGCGGAATAATATATGACGTTCCTCTAGACCTTTCGAACGTGCAGTACGTATAAAATCATTTGATAGAACCTCCACCATTCCATTTCTTGTTAATCTACTAATCATTGTAGACATGACTACGCCTAAAGTAATAGCAGGTAGAATGAGTGATCTTAGTCCAGTTCCATCAGCGATCGGAAACCAGCTTAACTTTACAGAAAATACTAAAATTAATAAGATTCCTAACCAAAAGCTAGGAATAGATACTCCTAATGTTGCTAGGCCGGTACAAAATGTATCGATGATCGTATCCTTATATTTTGCTGCTAAAATACCTAACGCGATTCCAATTATGACGGCAAATACCATCCCAGTTGCTGCTAACTTTATTGTCTCAGGGAAACGATCTAAGATTTCAGTTAATACTGGTCTACCGGTTTTCAGGGAAGTCCCAAAATCGCCGTGAAAAACATTATTAATGTATTGTAAATATTGAACCAAAAGGGGCTTATCCAGCCCCAAATGGTGTGTTAGTTTTGCTACTTGTTCCGGTGAAGCATTTAAACCGAGCATTATTTTAACTGGATCACCAGGTATCAAGTGTATTAGAAAAAATGAGAGTATCGAGATACCAAAGATAACAATGATGGCTGAAACGATCCGGTTTAGAATGAATTGAGTCATTACTTACTCACCCAACTATCATTTAAAAGTATATTCGTTGACTGAAGTTTAATATCATGTACCCTCTTATTGACAATATAAAATACTTTAGGAGAATAGATTGGTACCCAGTAAGCATTTTCAACAATCAACTTTTGAGCGTCAGCATAAACCTGTTTTCTTTCATCAGCATTGGTAGTTGTTCTACCTTTTTCTAATAAAGCATCAAGCTCTGTATTTTTCACTCGAATGTGATTTAATCCACCAATTTGACTTGAATGGAATAGCATATAAAGAATGTCAGGATCTGAGTAGGAATAACTTAAGAATGACAGATCGAATTCTCCTTTAGATGCTTTTTGGATTAAAGTTGCTGTTTCCATTTGTTTAATATTAATGGTAATACCAATATCCTTTAACATCGCTTGAACGATTTGTGCAGCTTGACTTTGTGTACTATAGACTGAAAGATCAAACTCTAGTTTCTTACCGTCTTTCTCCATAATACCTTGGCTATTTTTACTCCAGCCTGAGCTTTCTAATAATTTGATTGCTTCGTCTTTATTGTATTTAATGCCGTAATCTTTCACATTCGGATCATATCCAAAAATAGAAGATGAAAGTGGTCCATATGCCGCTGTTCCTTCACCATTAAGAGCTGCTTTAATGATGGCATCTTTGTTAATAGCCATATTCAATGCTGTTCTCACATTTTTATCCTTTAACAGTTCATTATCAAGATTCATCTCTAAGAATAATCCTAGCCCTTGTTGATCAGCATCTAGGACTTGGAACTTATCATTCTTGCGATATCTTTCAGCATCTTTTGGAGCCGCATTTACTAGGACATCAATCGAGCCACTATCAAGAGCAGCAAGCATCGTTTGTGGATCCGTAATAAATTTATAAACTAATTTATCTGGGTAAGCCTTTCCTTTATTTGCAAAGAAGGATGGCGCCCAATTATAGTCATTATTTCGATCTAATGTAACAGATTGTCCAGTTTCCCATTTCTCAAACTTCCAAGGACCAACTCCGACAGGGTTCCTTCCATAATTAGCTCCATCTTTATTGATAGAAGATAACGATAATGGTTGTAAAAATCCAGTCGTTAAGTTATTTAAAAATGGTGCCGATGGTTGTGCCAAATCAACGACTAATGTTTGAGCATCTGGAGTCGAAACCGATTTTACACCTGCTAAAAAGCTAACTAAAGGCGCACCAGTAGCTGGATTTAACATACGGTCAAATGTTTCTTTAAATGACTTTGATGTTAAAGGCGTTCCATCATGGAAGGTAACGCCTTGACGAATTTTAAACGTAATCGATTTACCGTCATTTGATACTTGGTAGCTTTCTGCAAGACCTGGAGCAATTTCATTCGTTTTTGGATCAAGTGTTAAAAGCGTATTTCCTAAACGATTTGAAATTTCATCAGCTGTACTCATTGCTGTTTTTTGAATATCAAGCGTATCTGGTTCCTGCGAAAGCCCAACCGTAATTGTTCCACCTGTTTGTGGAGAAGTTAAAGCAGTTGTCGCATTATTCTTTTTATCCGTCGATGCTTGGTCAGTAGAATTACATGCAGTCATTGCAAAAATAGTAAGAACGCTCACTGATAATAGTGCGAATCTTGGGAATATTTTACGTGCAGTTTTTGTACGCAATTGACTAGCCTCCTTATTCCGTTTTTACTAATTGTCTGAATCCAAATACACAACGACTAATTTTTCCTTCTTCGTCTCTTTTAAATTGAATAGAATATTCATCTTCTCTCATTTCAAATAAGAACCAATCTTCCTCAATCGGTTTAACGAGCGAGTCTACCATCCCTTCCATTTGAGCGCAAAGTTTTCCTTCATCATTGATTGAAAACTCAACCTTACCGCCCTCACCTGAAACATATTTCCCTACATATTCTTGTAACTGTTCTACATTTAAATGTATTTCCGCCAAGTTTATGTTTGAAGATCTTATTGGTTGTTCCAAATAATCTGCAAAGGCACTATTTAAAAGTTTCTTAGAAGGAACACCTATTAAATTAGCATTCGAAAAACCAGTTAAGCCTAACTCAGGAATAATATTCAGTTGAGCTGATACCCCTTTAATAGAACCACCATGTTCAACAAGTTTATATCCATAGAAATCTGGATGAATCATTACTCCGTAGCCATAGAATTCAGTATATCCGCATTGGATATAAGGAGTAGTCATAGCTTCAACACTCTCAGGTGTTAAAATTTGAGCATCTCCTACTTTGCCTTCATTTCGGAAGATTTCTGCATATTTCAGCATATCGTTTACTGTTGATTTTAAGAATCCTGCTGCACGCATCGATGGTGCATCCCATGGATTATTTGACTCAAACACAACAGTCTCTTCATCTACTTTTCTAGAAGCATATAAGTTAGAAATATCTTCATGTCCATCCAATTCATGAAGATGGAAGACACTATTTTTCATGCCAGCTGGCTCTAAAATATAATCCTTCATGTACTGCTCATAAGTAATGCCGCTGACTCTTTCTACAACAGCTCCAAGTAGGGCATAACAATCATTAGAATAACTAAACTCAGTACCAGGAGCACCAAGAAGAGCATATTCACCCTTAGCGATCGATTTCATTAATTCCTCGTATGTAGCAATGTATGGAATTTCAGGAGACTTTTCTTCCTCTTTGCCATCATCAAATTTTGGATCTAACGCTAGCGTTTTACTCATAGCACCATAAAGACTTGGAATTGGAGGAAGCCCTGCTGAATGTGTCATAAAATGATGGATCGTCATCAGTTTTGTATATTCATCATTGCTTGTCTTAAATTCAGGTAAATATTTAATAATAGGATCTTGAACCGATAATTTCCCTGCCTCTTGTAATTGGAGAATGGCTACACAAGTAAAAGATTTAGTGACTGAGCCAATTCCAAGTACTGTGTCAGAGGATAAAAGTAACTCATTTTCTTTATCACGGAAACCGAAACCGCTTTCATAGAAAAGTTCACCATTTTTTGCTAAACCAATCATATATCCAGGAATTTGATACTTCTCTACGATTTCATTACAATACCCTTCAAACTCTTTTACTTTTTTCAATACATTGTGTCCCATTACAGCACTCTCCCTTAATATTTTTTTATTAAACCTAAAATTAATTAACTTTAGGTGTGACTACTAGAGTTTAAGTTACTTTCTTTTTTGGTGACGATTCTTGAATGAATGGGTAGGAACGTTACTTGTACTAAAGTAAGATTTTTTTGAGGTTAGTTGATTAGATGATTAGTAGGTTAGTTGATAAGATGATTAGTTGTATTTTTAGCTTGATTAAACCATAAAGTATTACTATAAAAAAGCAAACACTTCATTTTTATAAATTATAAAGTATTTCCTTTTGACCTATTATATAATCTCTTAGAATTTCTAGTCAATTATATTTTCTGACTTTTCGAAATTTTAAGTTTTCACATTATAATTCGATTCTAGGAATACATTTTTTTCGACGCAATAGTAATCTAATGCCTCTCGATTAATGTCATAGCCAATACCATATTTCTGTGGTAAATGAATAACTCCATGGTCTACAATTACTTCAGGATCAATAATATCTCGTTCCCAGTAACTTGCTGATGCCGCAGTATCCCCTGGTAAAATAAACTGATCTAATGTCGTTAAGGCGATATTATGAGCACGACCAATACCCGCTTCAAGCATACCTCCACACCAAACAGGTATACCTTTCATTAAACAATAATCGTGTATTTTTTTTGCCTCAGTCAGTCCGCCAACACGTCCAATTTTAATATTAATAATTCGACAGCTACCTAACTCAATTGCTTTTCTAGCATCTTCTAGTGAATGAATACTTTCATCCAAACAAATAGGCGTCACTAACTGTTGCTGCAATTTGGCATGGTCAATAATATCATCATGACTTAACGGCTGTTCAATCATCGTTAAATTAAATTCATCGAGTTTTTTTAATATCTCTATATCGGCTAAAGTATAAGCAGAATTTGCATCAGCCATCATTGAAATAGTTGGAAATTCTCTTCTTACTTCTTTTAACATTTCATAATCAGACCCAGGTTTAATTTTTAATTTTATCCGTTTGTAACCAGCCTCGACATGAGAATCCACCAGTTGAAGAAGTCCTTTTACTGTTGGTTGAAGACCGATACTAATTCCAACATCGATTTGGTCTTTATTTCCACCAAGTGCTCTATAGAGTGGTAATTTTTGGCGTTTTGCATAAAGATCCCAAACTGCTCCTTCTAGTCCAGCCTTTGCCATGTTATTTTTTCTGATCGCTTGGAAACGTTCAGACACTTCATCTGGGTGATGAATAGGTGACTCAAATAATAATGGAATGAGAAAATCTTCCATTATATGTTTATTCGTTTTAACCGTTTCCTCACTGTACCAAGGACTAGAAAAGGCTACAGATTCTCCAAAACCAACGTTCCCGAACTCATCCTCTACTTCAATAATATAAAACTCTTTATCTTCAAAGGTACCAAAGCTTGTAGTGAAAGGAGCATTTAACTTCATGTTTAATCGGTGCAACGTAATTTGCCGAATTGTAATTGGACTATTAGTCATTCTAAAACCTCCTATGAAAGTGAACTGTTTTTGTAAAAACCTTCCACTTTATTTAATAAATTCTTCTAAAATTACCTCCTAATATTGCTAATATTTCTCCATCCTTATACCCACGATTCATTAACTCTTCGATAAAAAGAGGTAACTTGTCATGTCCATCTATCACATCAAAGGGTACTCTTGGCAAACTTGCTAAATCATCTGGTGATAAATATTTCATAAAGTCATTACAAAGGTCTAACCCTATTCCAACATGTTCAATACCTGCTACATCCACAAGATGATCTAAGTGATTGGCGAGCTGAACAATGTTGCCTTTAGAATCGTCATCCGAAACTAGCATACTAGCAGCATTAATCCCTATTACACCATTTGTGGAAGCAATTGCCATCATTTGTTCATCGGTCAGATTTCTCATTGTTGAACAAATGGAGCGTGCGTTGGAATGGGACGCAATAACTGGCGTTTCACAAATTTCAATGACATCCCAGAAGCCTTCATCATTTAAGTGAGAAACATCAATAGAAATACCAAGTCTTTCTGCCTCTTTAATCACCTTAACTCCGAAGCTTGATATCCCCCCCTTTTGTCCTTCAGGAACCGGTTGAAAGAAACTCCCATCCCCTACTGCATTTCTCCTGCTCCAAACTAATCCTAGATTACGAACGCCTAATTCATAGAAAACTCGTAATAAACTAAGATCTGTTCCTAACGGTTCTGCTCCTTCAATGGAAAGTAAGAAACCAATCTTTCCTTGTTTCTTCGCAAGATCCATGTCGGCTCCGTTATAACAAATCATTAATTTTTCAGGAGACTCCTGTACTTCTTCATAAAGCGCACTTACTTGGCTTAGTGCTTTGCGAAGAGCCATTTCTGGCAAAAATGCACTGTCTATAAAGATGGCAGCGATAATGACATTAATGCCACCCTTTAAAAACCTAGGGTAATAATCTGTTTCAATTACTTTCTTTCTTCCTTTTTCCCGTTGGATCTGGACATCCATTAAAATATCAAAGTGTCCATCAATCGTTAATGCACTATTTTGAAAATTAACCACGAAAATCTCTCCTCCTATAAAGAGTTTGGAAGCTTAAAGAGATAAATTTCTACGTTTTTCAAAAATATAGTAACTTACTCTTCCTTCTGGATTTCGAATAACATCACTAGCAGCGAAGCCATTTTCACACAAGGTTTGGAACCAATTTCTTGTTTTATACCGCCATTCTTTCGCAAGCTCAGGCATTTTATTTTTTATTTGTTGAATATGCTCAGGTATCGGCACGGCCAAAATATCTTCCGTTAAATTGATTTCATATTCCTTGGTAATTGTCGGAAACCCAAAGTTATCAAGCTTTGTTTCTACTAATGGTTTGAGACTTTGTATGTCCACCCTGCTTGGTACTTTACATACATGATCGCTACGAATCCACCACTCTACTAAAAAACGATCAGTAGGCAATCCTTTATTTAACGAATCAGTCATCTCGCCATAATGATTTTCGATATATGTAGCACCAATGCCCTTTAACTTATGTAGGTTTAAATAGGCATTAACACTCTCTAATGGATCAAATGTCCAAACGATTAAAGAATAGCCCATTTCTAGAGCATAATCCCGCTGTGCCTCTTTCAACTTTTTACCCAACCCACTTTTTTGATAAGTAGGCAAAACCCCTAACATATGTGAGCATAAATAGGATTTCCCGTCCATATACCCCGGAAAGCTATATTGAAACCCTATTAATTGATTTTCGTGAAAAGCTCCTAAAATCAACCCACCATTATGAGATGCTGTGTACGTTTGATGAATTGGTATTGGTGACATATTCCACACTTCTTTTTCAATTTGTTGAATGGATTCTATTTCACCAATATCCTCCAATCGTTTAATTTGAAACATTCCTATACCCACTTTCTTTATAAAAATAAGAGGAAAAGCTTTTATTCCCCAAAGAAATGGTGCAAATGAAAATTCTCATATGCCTTTGTACGCTTCATAAACTGATCAGAATTTTTTACGACAACTCCCCCAAGTAAGGAATTCATAAGAGAAAAAACTGCCGGACTAACATCCAGTGTTGACTTGATCGGTAGCTGTACAGTAAATAATACATCAGTATACTCACGAATCGGTGCAACCTCGGAATCGGTAAAACTAATCACAAACGCACCTCGTAATTTCGCCTCTCTAGCCATATTAATTGTTTCTAATGCGTAGCGATGGAAAGAAAACGCCACAAACGTACTATTTTCATTCATTTCACCAATGCGTAATACAATATCATCCGTATCTGGTCGAAACATCCTAACATTCCCTCGGATTAGTTCAAGTGCAAACGAAAACCAATGTGCCATTGCATGAGAAGAACGGGTACCAGAAACAAGTATCTTTTCAGATTGACTTAATCGTTCTACTGCCAAATTAAACTCTTCTTCGTTTAGTCCTTCAGCAGTTTGCAATATTAATTCTGCATCCTTATGCATCATTTTCTTAGAAAAATCTCGATCCATGTCCATCTTATTTTTCATGGAATGGTATTCAACCAACGTGCTTTTACGATTTAACAGTCGAGTCTGAATATCTTTTTGTAATGCGCTAAAACCGCTATAACCTAGAGCATGACAAAATCGAATAACGGTTGTTTCACTTACATTAATCTTCTGCCCAACTTGAACACCTGAATCCATTGCGAAGTCTTCCGGATTTGCAAGGAAATATTTTGCGACCTTTTTTAACCCCTTCGAAAAATTATCGAATTCATCTTGAACTTTTTGCTTTAATTCTTCCATTGCAATTCTCCTATCCAAATTATGAAGGATATCCTTTTTTTTTATTATATTGAAGTTTATTCTTTTATTCAAGCTTAAATTCTAAATTTTCTAAAAATATTTTAGTTCCATTTTTATAGATCTAAAATTCAATTTAGTAAGACCCTTTTCTTAAACAAAAAATGGTGGTGTCTCAATATATTGTTAAGAAAAGTGGCTGAAATAAAAGTCTAAGTGCAAATAACACTGTGAAATCTGCAAATATGAAATCTGAAACTGCAAATAAAACTGTGAAATCTGCAAATAAGAAATTAGAA
>NZ_NUEU01000081.1:0-29711 GCF_002556365.1 Bacillus sp. AFS002410 | reverse complement strand
GACCTATGCTCGGCCGCACAAGCATGCGTTAGTTGCATAAGTAATATTTTGGGTACTACTTTTTTTTATTATGCAATTCAAATGACTCTTCAGATTCATTCCATTTTACGTGTACTTGTATGACTTCATCTTTGTCTACTTTTGCTCCACCTTCGGAACTCCCTCGGGAAGTAAATACTCGTTCTTTAGGAGGTTCAGGGAATTCCGCCTTTGATTCCCCGCTACTACTATTTGTCTTGAAGGAATACTCTAGTTTTTTCATAGATGATAGCTCTTTTAAAGAGCCCTTAAACTTTAATACAAGTTCATAATTATCTTTATTAGAATAAGATATTACACCTTTATCATTTTTTCGTGTTGTTTCTGTTCCTTGATAAATATATTCAGCTTCCCAATGTTCACTTTCTCCAATAAATTCATAATTATAGTTAGTAGTCTTATTGTCAGTAACCTTATTTTTAGTATTATCTGTTGTTTCTGTACATGCTGTTAAAGTCAGTATTGTAAATAATAATAGCGGGAGTATTTTTTTCATTTTCTTTCCTCCTTTTTATAATTTAAATTTACCATATAATCCCATTTCTCTTATAGATTTTTTATTCGACATTAATTGTTAAAAACCTTGTTCAACTAAACTGCCATTTGTTGAATAAAAAAAGCCGCATATAAGCAGCTCGTGTTCTTCAACTATTACATTAGTTAGTTGTATAAGGAGTATTTAAATCTGAATACATTTTTGATTATCAATAAGTTTTAAAAGTCTCTGATTTAACTCCCATAAAGCAGTCTTATTGCTATCCCATTTTAAACAGGCGATTGCTTCTTCATAGCTGAGCCATTTAAATAATGAATGTTCTTTTGAGAGGATTAAATCTTTTGTAAACAGCTCAACTCCAAATGAAAATTCAGTAATTACATAGACTTCTTCTCCCCAAAGAAAAGTTCCTACAACGTGTTCTACTGGTAGTGAAGTTGTAGAATCTAATTGAAGAAACGACAAGTCTCCTGAAATTCCTGCTTCTTCGTGAGTTTCTCGTTTTGCAGATTCTAATATTGTTTCCCCTACTTCTCCCCCACCAGCAATTCCTTGCCAAAAATTCAAATCACTCCTTTTTAAAACTGCATATCTAATGATTCCCTCTTCAATAATATAAGGTAATACTAAAACCTGATAAGGAGCTCTCATTCTATTACCTCCACATATAAAGTTGATATGATAATAATATTACAGATTATAATTGAGGCTTATTACTTAACTAGTCTTTCAATTTGCAACATAAAAAGGTCTGCTGAAACAGACCTTACCATTGTACAATTAACGCACTGCGTTAGTTCAATAAGGGATTACATCTGTTCCATGTACTCTTCTGCTTGAAATCCATCAACTGGAAATTCTTGCATTGTAAGTGCATTATAATAGAACTGACCGATTGACCAATTCAAATTAATATAGTTTTCCCTTACTATTGCATCTTCATCTTCCCAGATTTCATCATGAAATACATAGCCAACTTTTAACGTCTGTAGATCAACTACAATAAAGTCCCCATTTAAGCCTGAACCAATTATTAAAAGCCCTTCATCAATACATCTTTTATTCTCTTCCCATAGATTATTATCTGGAATGTCATTAACTTTATCAAAATAAACGTGATCAAATATTAGGTTTTTTGAAAAAGAGAATTTAGACATAAATAACAATATATCTATTGGTATTTGATATTTAGTAAAAAATCTTTGTGTCGCTTCACTAATTGTTTCAGATTTAACTAATTCTTCTTTTAATTTTAGAGCACTTTCAAATAATTCTGCATCCATAATGTTCCCTCAAAATATAGTTTTATTATTAATATATCATACTAATTTTGGTAATTCTTATTAAACTAATCTGCCATTTTGTTGAATAAAAAAGCGATCTTCTATTGAAGAATCGCATGCGTTAGTTACATAAGAAAATACATATCCGTTGTGGAGGTGATTGTCGCTCTATATCTAAAAGATTTCTGCATACCTAAAAATCTACCAGAATAAAAATTGCATTCAATTATCTCTATTTCTACACAATCTCCAATTAATAAATACCAAAGTAGATAATAACACTATTGCTGAGAACCAAAAATAAAAGCCAAGGTTATGTTCCGTAACAATGTATGTTTCTCCTCCCTCATCAAGCATCATTTCCATTGGAAAAAATGCTCTAATAGCCAGTAACAACATAAATAAATGGCTAATACTAGTTTTTTTTCCTCTTAAGGTTTGAATCGAAATGTAAATAAAAAACAGGTTTGCATACCAACAAGCAGCAACAGACATCATCCCCGCAAATACGCCTAACCAACCTATTAACAATATATTAAATCCGCCGATTTTTTCCCCGTTAGATGTTGTTAAAGCAGGTAACATTAACGAAATACAATACAAAGCCCAAATTACTATTAGAGCAATCGTATTAACTTTTTTGAAATCCCTTATCATTAATTTTGTTCCTCCGAAATATGATTGTTCCATATGGTTTTCTGAAATTATTTATCTCTATACTATCATATTTCTATTTTTATCTGTGGTTCTTGTTCTACTAAACTGCCATTTAGTGTAATAAGAACTTAACAAAAAGATGACTTGGAATTGCTCCAGGTCCTTTTATAATTTGATGTATTTACTTGAGCTTTCATTCGGTCTAGCGTGTAAATAACGCCCAGTGGTGCTTACGTTTGAATGACCTAATGTATTTTGTACTAAATGAATTGGTGCTCCTGTCTCCTAGTCCTTTTGCCTTCTGCTTGTCGTATTTTTATCTTCTGGCGTTCATTTTCAGCAAGATAACTATATAACTCAAAAACTATATTTTTAACATGATAATTCCTCACTCTCTTCGTTTTTAAAGGTACACCTTTATAGACGCATCGAGAGTTGAATTAATGGGTAATGCTATCGCTCGATTCCCCTAAGATTTAATTATTGTATATGGATTTCCTCTAATAAAAAAGCTCCATCCATGTCCAATTAATATGTACTTTCTATAAAAATGAAATGATGCAGACATAAAAAAAATAATATTTCAAAAATCACAACTTTTAAATCTGACTTGTCATGATTATAAAATCTATAATAAGATATAAATGAGAGAACTATATTAGAAGAATTTACATAAGATTTTATTTCTTTAATTCGAACAAAACTACCAAGAATTGAGTGTACTAGAAAAAGAGAAATATAATGGTTTTTGATTATTTTTGAAAAAGGAGTAATTGAAGATTATGGATGAGAATGTTTTTCCAAATGACGAAAAAGAATTTACTTTGAATAGAATACTATCTATTTCATCAGGGTTACAGGGTGTTCTTATTATGTTAAATGCACGTTTTATGATAGAAAGTATTGTGAATGTATTGATCACATGTTTATTTTTGTTAAGTTACTTAATTATTTTTATACTAATGCCTCGAACTAAACGAAATTACCTATCTTTTATTTTAAGTTTTTTATTTTTTGTATGTGTACTAATATTTGTTAATAAATAAAATAGAGTAAGTCAGCATCTAGTTAATTTCATGCTGACCTACTCTATTTTAAATTGTTTCAGTCCAATAAGATTTTATTAATTTTGTGCGTGCTGAATCGCTGTAATATATAATCATCCAGTAAATCATTTTGAGTTAGTTTGCTAATTGAAAATTCTTCAATTAATTGGCAGTACACTTTATCCTTTCATACATACCCTCTACAATCAAATTTTAAAAATCGATCAACATATTCTTGTTTTGGAATGTTTGATAAATTTGTATGCAATCTATCATATTGATTTTCAATAAATTTAATTAATGAACTGGTTCGATTTAATAATGTTCCGTCTAAATCAAATAGAACGAGCTTTATCATAAATTTCTACGCCACCTACTCTAAGATTCTAAAAAATAGTCAACACATAATAAAATGGATATTTGACCATCCGCCCAAACAATTCATTTTAAATTTCATACTTTAATAAGGATTAAACTAAAAAGGAGTTGATAAAATGAACTTTTTCCCACAATATAGAACATTTCCAGGCTTCCCAGGACAACCGGGCGGATTTCCGGGGCATCCAGGTGGATTTCCGGGACAACCGGGTGGTGGAGGTGGAGCTCAAGGTCAACCAACAGCACCACCACCTTCATTTACTCCGGCACAAACTCAAGCTACAGCATTCGCGGTAGATCCAGGTGCAATTGCTGGGTGTCGTTTTAGAAATACTTATGTTTGGTTGAATAATGGAGAACAATTTTGGTATTTTCCAACCTTCGTAGGAAGAACTTCAGTTGCTGGCTGGAGATGGATTGGCTGGAGATGGATTTTCTTTGGCATTGATACACATCGTATTAGATCGTTTACGTGTTTCTAAAAACTATAGCTACTTTAAAAGCCTTGTGAATAGTAAATCACAAGGCTTTATATCTATCTATTTAATGACATTTCAGTACCTACTGAATACACGTTTACTTGATTTCTACCATTCATTTTAGCCTCATACAATGCTTTATCCGCAAAATTTATAGCATCAACAAAATGCAATGACTCATTTGGTACTAAATTAACTAATCCAATGCTTGTACTAACAAATGGGATTGCTAAAGAGTTTATATTTGGAATCTTTAAATCTATAATTCTCTCTCGTATACTTTCTGCAATGACGATTGATTCTTCTTCAGATAGACCTGATAGAATCCCAATAAATTCTTCACCGCCGTATCTTGCCGAAAAGTCATCCGCTCTTCGCAAATTTTTAGAAATGATATTTGCGACCATCTGCAGACATTTATCCCCTTCTAAATGTCCATAAGTATCATTAAATTTTTTAAATGAATCAATATCGATGAGAATTAATGAAATCGGAGTTTGATTCATTAACGCCTCATTCCACTTAACTTTAAATATTTCATCAAAATAACGTCTATTTGCTAATCCAGTTAATCCGTCTGTGATTGATAGTTTGTGTAATAAGTGATTTGCATGCTGCAGTTTCCGTTGTGCCTCTTTTTGTTCAGAAATATCTCTAAAACTAACCATGGTTGCTAAATGCCCTTGGTAAATTACTTTAGAACCCGAAAAAGAAAAATCTATTTTTAATCCATCTAATCGAATATATGTACTTTCCTTATGGTCCTGCTTAAGATCCCCATTCATAAATTGATAATATCGATCATAAGATTCCGTTAAACCAATTGGTTCAATCAAATCAAAAACATTTAGATCAATTAAGTCAGACGGAGATTTTGCACCAAGGAGCGATGCTGCTTTTTGATTAGCTAACTTGATTATGCCGTCAATTTGGACAAATATGCCATCAGGAGAAGTCTCTATTAATGTTCGATAGCTTTCTTCGCTTTCTTTTAATGCAAGTTTTAATTTGTCACTTTTATTTAAGAAATGGATAAAAATAGCAATAAACACGCCCCCTAAAATGAGCGACATTTCGTAAATTGGCATGATTGGAAAAACTGAATTTGAATATTCAATCGTTTGATAGACAAAGAAAAAACAACTTAATAGCACTAAAAAGGCAATCATACTGAACCATTTAAGCCAATATGTTTTGAGCCATCTATTTAGATATCCGCTGACAATTGCACTGATCGAGATTGTAACGCAAGCATAAATAGAACCATTACTCACACCGAAGTATGAAAAACGAAACGCTATGAGCATTACACCTGTAATGATCGTAGCTCTTAATCCTCCAAAATATGCAGCAGTTAAAATGGCAAGCTGTCTTAAATCTAATATGTTATTTTCATAAATTTTCATTCCAAAAAAGATTAATATAATACCAAATATCCCATGAATTATACCAACAAAAACTGGAAAGTCTCTTTGATATCTTTGTCTTAAAAAATTTTGTAATCGATTAAAGCCCATTAAGAAAAATATTAACAATGAAAAATTAAGAAATAAATCTTTTATCATATTTACACCTTTAAAATTGCTTAATTATAGGACACTCTTTAGTACATGATTGGTGCTTTATCCGTTTTTTAATATGGGATTTTAGAAAGAACTGAGTTATTTTAAGTTTATTTAATAAATAGACCCATCATTAATGTATTACAATATTTCCCATCAATAAACGTATCTTCCTTCATTATTCCTTCGATCTCAAATCCTAAATTTTTATATAATTGAATAGCTTTAAGATTATTTTCACTTGTAACTAATTGGATTTTTCGAGTGATTTCATTTTCCTTAGCCCAATCAATTAACAATTGCATTAATAACTTCCCTAAGCCTTTTCCCCAATACTCTTTTTTAATGACAATCCCTAAAGTACCTACATGTTTTATTCGTTGTTTTTGACTAGAGTTAATTGAAGCGATACTTATTATTTGATCATTTATTGTACCTAATAATATAACTGAATTCTTTTCATTAAATGTGTCTTCTAAATATGTCTTATATTCTTCTTCTTCTCTTTTAAACTCATTTCCACCAAATGATAGGAAATTTGTTTCTCCACCAACGATATTATAAAAATCTATGATTGTTCTAGCGTCGCTACTTGTTGCTTGACGAATGGTTACTATTTCTTCATTTTTTAATTTCAGTTCAAACATAATCTAACTCCTTACATAGTAAAAAGAACCGCAATCGCAGTCCCAAATTTTCAAACTAATATTATTAATACATTTTATCATAATACTTTTAAAAATCCATTTTATTCTCAACAATCTTTTTCTTTTCAGAAGTTACAACAACTAGTAATGCACCACCTAATACTACTGTGCCACCTAGTAGTTGAAATAAGCTCATATTTTCATGAAATAAAATAGTTGAACATACAATTGTCACTACAGGTTCAACCATGCTCAATACTGCACCTTTAGTTGGACCAATTAGTTTAACACCAGTGAAAAATGCACTCATTGCTATGACACTCGAAATAATTGAAATGCCTAAAATAGAAAGCCAACCAACAAATTTTAAATGAATATGAATTGAACTTGTGGACATCCCAACTAGAAAAAATGAAATGGAAGCAAATAATGAAATATAAGCACTTGTCACTAAAGGAGGAACTTCCAAAGAAACCCTCCCACCAACAATTATGTAGATCGAGTAAACAACAGCTGCAGATAAGGCTAATATGATTCCAAATAGATTAATATTTTCTGCAGGAGTTCCTAATACTAGTATAATTCCAATTAACGATAATAAAATTGAGGTCGTTATCGTTTTCGTAAATTGTTCTTTATTTACTAGAAAAGATAGAAGTGCAACAAAAACCGGATATAAATAAAGGATTAAAGCTGCTAATGAAGCTGGTATGTATTTGACCGAGCTAAAATAGAAACTTGATTGAAGCATGTATAATATTCCACCTAATAAAATGAATAATAATAATTGCTTTTTCGTAATTGTTACTAATTTTTTAGTAAAAACTAAGTAACTAAAGAACATGATTGTTGCAAAAGTAAACCTTAAAAATAATAATGTATTAACACTTATATTTTGATCATATGCATAGAGCGCAAAAATAGGCATTAATCCGAACGCTGTTGCAGATAGTAGAATTAATAAATAGCCGAAGTACAAAGCTTTATTCCTCCTTCCAATATACTTATCTGAATATTATAATTATTAGATAACAGTTTAACATAAAGTTTACCTTTATCTCTAAACAATTTTTATTTATACATAAGGAATATCCGATTAAATTTTAAAAAGGACGTGATATTAGTGGAATTACTAGGAATTCATCATGTTTCACTACTGACTGGAATGGCTGAGAAGAATTATGAGTTTTATACGAAGATTCTAGGTATGAGACTTGTTAAGAAAACAGTAAATCAAGATAATACATCTAGTTATCATTTATTTTATGGAGATGCTAAAGCAAATCCTGGGACGGAAATTACCTTTTTTGACATTCCTAATATAGGAAATTCCTATCCAGGTCATTCTATAATATCTTCAACTTCATTAAGAGTAGCGACCACTGACTCATTAAATTATTGGAAAGATCGCTTCACTAAGCTAAACATCGCACATGACCAAATTAGTAAAAGAGCAAATCGCGATACACTCGCATTTAGAGATTTTGAAGGAACAAGCTTAATTTTAGTGGCCGATAACGGAGAAACTGGAGTTGCACCAGGTACTCCTTGGAATCAATCGGAGATTCCAACAGAACATGGAATTCTTGGTTTAGGTCCAGTAACTCTAACTGTAAAAGATTCTTCTCCTACTAGTAGAATCTTAACAGAAGTATTAGGATTTAAGCTTGTTGGTACATATCCTTCATTAGATGGAAACTTCGCAAATATAGAAGTTTATAAAATCGGTTTAGGCGGTGCAGGGGCAGAGGTTCACTTAGAAGAAAGACCTGATCTACCAAGAGCAAGACCAGGCCGCGGTAGTGTACACCATGTTGCATTTCGAGTACCAAACATTGAAGAATACGACAAATGGGCAGAAAAAATTAATTCACTTGGCATCATGAACTCGGGTAAAGTAGAACGATATTATTTTAAAGCGCTCTATTTTAGGGAACCAAATCATATTTTATTCGAATTATCAACAGATACACCAGGATTTGACGTCGATGAGCATATTGATACTTTAGGGGAACGACTAGCATTGCCTCCATTTCTAGAACCAAATCGAGCTGAGATCGAAGCAAGCTTACGTCCTTTAGACTTCAATAGTCATTAATAAGTGGTTAGTTCTAAACTAAATACAATTAAATTGAAAACTCACTGGTTATTTTTGCAGTAAGTTTTCTTTATGAACGTAAATCTGTGCTTTATGAACTAAATTGCCATGTATTTTAGGCAGTGCTTTATGTGCAAAGTTCCATACTTTATAAAGAAAAACCAATGCTTTATGAACAAAGTTCACAGCTTTATGAATAATGTACATATTGTGTTCGTATAACTCCCAAATTTAAATACAATAAAAAAAGGAAGTTTCTCAACGAAACTTCCCTTTTTCATTAAATAAATATATCTAGAACTAAAGTTAGTCCAAACGCTATAAAAGAAAGAAGCGTTTCCATAACTGTCCAAGTTTTAAATGTTTCTTTTACGGTTAAACCTAAATATTCTTTTACTAACCAGAAGCCTGCGTCATTTACGTGTGAAAACATTAGTGAGCCCGCTCCAGTTGCGATTACTAGTAATTCTAAATTAACACCAGTCATATGCTGCACTACTGGTGAAACGATCCCTGCTGCTGTTGTTAATGCAACAGTTGCTGAGCCTGTAGCAATTCGAATTAAACCGGCTACTAAAAATGCAAGCACGATTGGTGATAATGACATTTGCTCTGACATTGTTGCAATCGCAGTACCTACGCCGCTTTCAATTAGAATTTGCTTAAATGCTCCACCTGCTCCGATAATTAGAATGATTGAAGCTAATGGTAATAGACATTCTTCAGTTAATTTTTTTATTAATGACTTGTCCATTCCTTGACGGTAACCTAGTAAATAATATGCTGCAAAACAAGAGATTAATAGAGCGATTACAGGACTACCAATTAAGATGAAAAATTTACCAACCGCTCCAGGTAAAGAAAGATATGGCGTTATGACTGTTAATACCATTAGTAATACAGGTAGTAAAATGATAAAGAATGATACGCCTGTACTTGGTAATGCGTTTGATTTCGTTTCTACTCTAATTAATTCTGGTTCTCCAATTGGTGTTACACGTTTATGAATCCATTTAGAGAAGATTGGTCCTGCAATAATTGCTGTTGGAAAAGCAATAATTAATGAGTAAAGTAGGACATGTCCTAAGTTTGCATTATAAATACCAATTGCTGTCATAGCCCCAGGATGTGGTGGAACTAATCCGTGTACAATCGATAAACCAGCAAGAACTGGAATACCAATTAATAAAATATTTGAATTAGTAGATTTGCGTATTGAGATAACAAGAGGTAGTAAGATTACAAGACCTACTTCAAAAAACACCGGTATCCCAATAATAAAGCCAGAAAGAAGCATAGCCCATGGCAGGTTTTTCACGCCAAATTTTTTGATAAAGAAATCCGCTACTTGCATACCTGCTCCAGAATCCGACATCATTTTCCCTAATATCGTTCCTAAAGCTAAAATTCCAACAAGATGACCAAGAACAGCCCCTACTCCGGTTTCATATGCTGTAACGATCTTGTCCATTGGTACTCCTGAAAATATTGCTAGAAAAAGGCCGGCAACTGATAAACTAATAAATGCATGCCATTTCCACCATGATACACCTAAAATAACGATAACGATCGCTACTAAAGTAATGGCGATTAAATATAAATCCATCCTACACACTCTCCCTTAGAAATCGCTTACATTTTAAACAAAGAAGGAAACTTACTGCGTTGAATCATTGTAAGTTACAATGTAATTTTGTTTAGCAGTATTATAGTAAGCTTCGCTAAACTCTAATACATTTCCATCTTCATCACTAGAGCGACGAATTCTCTTTAATGTTGTTGTTCCATTTTCTAAATTTAATATTTCGCAAACATGTTTTGGAGCAACTGCTACTGCAAACTCATCTCGAAACGATTCAAGTCGAATATTATTTTCTTCTAAGAAGCGATATAACGAACTAAACTGAATTTCTTCTATTTCCTCATCTGTTACTTCTAATGAAATATAGTGCGTAAAGTGAATATAAGGTTCATTTTCCAGCAAATAAATTCGCTCAATTTGGACATATTTATTACCAAATAAAGAATACGGTATTGATTCCGTTGCTATTTCAGGTTTTTTGATGCTAAGCACTTTTTTTGTAATATGATGTCCCTCTTCAACTAATAATTCTGTAAAACGCTTTCCTTTTGAAAGTTTTGCACTTGTAACATTTGCAATAACCTTTGTCCCTTTACCACTTTTCTTTTCTAAGTATCCTTCTTGAACAAGCTCTTTAATAGCATTTCTAATCGTTATTTTACTAACACTAAATTCTTCTTCTAATTGAGGTTCAGAGGGAATGTTTGAATGAATTGGATAAACTCCATGTAAAATTCGATCCTTAATCATTTCTTTAATTTGTAAATACAATGGTCCTTTTTTACGATTCACATTCATTCCCTTTCCTCTCCTCTAACGCTTAATATCATCAATTGTTCCAGCCATTGCTGAAAGAATGTCATCTTCTGTTGACATTGGGGTATCCCCGACGATCGTACATGCTAACATTCCCGCTGCAGCTGCGAATTTTACCGTTTTACTAGGTGAAAAACCAGCCAATTCGCCATGTAAAATGCCACTAGTATAAGCATCTCCAGCTCCAATACGATCATATACAGAAAATGATATATTTTCAGAGAAAGAAAACTCTTCATCCGTGTATATGTAACCCATAAGAGAGTGCGTATTGTCACTGTTTATTGAACGATGCGTCCCAGAAATAGTTTTTATATTAAATCGATTTGCTACTTGTGGAATTAGATCCTTTAGTTGTTCTTCTCTAGAAGTTTCTACTGTCTCCATTCCTAACACATACATTGCATCTTTTTCATTCATCATGACGATATCTGCTAATGATAGCATGTCTTCATAATGTGGTTTTGCTTTTTCGTATCCACCATCCCATAGAGAAGGTCTATAGTTACAGTCGAAACAAACTAATCCGCCATTTTCTTTTACTTTTTTAGCAAGGATTTTCATCGTTTCTCGAACATCATCCGTCATTGCTAGTGTAATTCCGCAAAAATGAATAACTTCTGCTTGTTTAGCAATTAAGTCCAGATCATAATCGGTAAGTGAAGCAGTATTAAAACTACTTTCTAATCGATTCGTATAGGTTACACGGCTAGCGCGTTGGCCAAATCCATTTTCTAAAAAGTACAGTCCAAGATATTTGCCGCCTCTAGAAATATAGTTTCGGTTTACCCCTAATCGTTGTAAGAAAGCAATTGCCGCATCACCTAATGGATTATTAGGTAATTTTGTAACGAGAAATCCGTCATGTCCAAGCTTTGTCATTGCAGAAGCAACATTCACTCCAGTTCCTGAAAACGAATATTGTAATGCGTTAGACTGTGCCAGTAGTTCATACCCTGGCACCTGCAATCGCATCATTACTTCTCCAAAAGCAACGATCTGTTTACGCATATTTTTCAACCAAATTTTTAGTAATTGCTAATAATTTTCTTACATCTTCAGGATTAGTTTTTCCAGTTTCTTCATTAATAATAGAAGAATAAACGTGTGGAATAATTTTTGATACTTTTTCTTGTAAAGCGATTTCTAAAATTTCCTCAAAGTTTTCTAAATCAATTCCACCAGTAGGCTCTAAAGCAAATCCTTCTTCGCCACAAGCTTTAGCTACAGCACGGTACTCTTCAACATGCTTTAACCCTTTCATTGGGAAGTATTTAATTGCATTACCACCCATGTCGCGAATTAGGGCAATTGCAGACTTGATTGGTACAATCGCTGTTTCACTAGCTGCACTCACAGGACCTGTAGAAATATTTACATATCCTACTTTACCTGTTGGTGATACAAGTGAATTAATCCAGCTATCTTTTTCACCTAAATTAGCGCGTGTTGCTCCTACTGCAGGAAATACTTGATTAATATGGCTTCCTGGATAATATTTTGCGATTTCAGCTACAACTGCTGCTTGTCTGTTATCTCCAGCTCCAAGACCAATCGAAACAGCCTCATCAATAGCTTCACCATATTCCTTCATAGCTGATACTCCAGCCTCGACAGTAGGGTAATCTTTTGAAAGAACTCCTACTAACACATGGCCTTCTGCTGCTTCAAAAACCTCAACTGCATTTTCAATACTATTTGCTAATACATTTAGTGCCACACGGTTTTTATAAAAACGTTTTTCAATATTTGTCATTATTCATTTCCCCCTAAAATTGCTCTTAACCTAGCTTCAATTACATAAATATCATCTGCTTGTAATGGTCGTGGATCGATATCGAAAAAGCCTTGGCGAACGCCATAATCGCGAGTATAAATCGCAATATTACCGTTTCTCAGCTGATCATTAACTTCTTTTGCAGTTGTATTAGTTACAACCGGATCTATTTGAATTCGAGCTCTAAAAATAGCGCGTCCAGCTTCATCTTGTACAATTGTTATTTTTAAACCATCGATTGACTCAAGTGATTTTAAAACTTGTAAACTAGCTTTTTCATTTTCACTATTATCTGTTTTTAAGAAATACTCATCCAATGCTTGTAACAGTCCAAAAGTTGTTTCTTTTCCAACTTTCATACTTCTACCGATACAGTGCAATTGCACTTTTAACCAATCGATATATTTTTGCTTACCAGCTACGATACCTGAAGTAGGTCCTTCAATCGCTTTTGAACCACTATAGATTGCTAAATAGGAAAATTTTACATATTTTTCTAAATCTTCCTCAGCAGCAGCATCTACAATTAATGGAACATTTTTTGCCTTTGCTACTTCCCAAGCTTCTTCAACTGAAATCATATTCTTTTGAACAGCATGGTGAGATTTAACGTATAAGACAGCAGCAGTATTTTCATTAATCGCATCAGCAATATGCTCGGCTTTACCTTCGTTAGCATAGCCAACTTCCACTAATTTACCTCCACCGAGGAAAATCATTGTTTCAACAGGAGCACCATACTGGACGTTATGTCCTTTAAGCATGACAATCTCATTTTTTTGAATTGGTTCTTGGTGTAATCTCTCGCTTTTACGGCGGTTACCTTCAGTAACAATTGCAGCTACCGAAAGAGCAATCCCACTTGAAGCTGAATTAACTACAACTGCTGCTTCAGACTTAAGTAACCCTGCAATATGAGCCCCAGCTTTATCAACTAAGTCTGAAATTTCAACATAATTTTGTCCGCCAGTTTTCATTGCTTCCATAACTGTGTCTGTTGGAGCAGAAACACCAAGTATACTCATCCTACCACTTGCATTAATCACTCTTTTTAAACCATATTTAGCATTCAATGTGTTCTCCATTAATAACCACTCCTTTTACGACGATTTTTTGTTCTGCTGTTTTTTCATCACCTTCAGAATCAATTAAAGATGTTTGCTCATCCTCGACTGTAAACAGTGTAAGGTTTGCGAGATCTCCGATTGAAATTCTTCCAAGTTCAGGTTTCTTTAGCCATTTTGCTGCATTTACAGTAACGGCATTAATGATTTCTTCTAAAGAGTAACCTAGATATAAAAATTTTGTTAAAACATTTGCCATATTATAAACTGGGCCATTTAATCGATTTTTTCGATAAATATCAGTACTAATCGTATCGAATTTTATTCCATATTCTTTAGCATGCATTGCCGTTTTGAAAGAGAAACTTGCATTGCCGTGACCTACATCTAAATGAACACCACGATTGATTGCATCTAGTAGCTTAGGAAGAGGTCTTCCACTTTCATCAAACAAATTATTTGATTTGCCATTTAAGTAATGCGTAATAATATCCTTATTTTCAAGTAAATCTAGTACATCATTAATATTTGGCGGTCCTGAGCCAATATGCACCATAAGTGGTAAATCGGTTTCTTTAGAAAACTTACGTGCTATTTTTAACGGTTTTACACCGTTTGAACCTACTACACTTTTACTAATTCTTGCTTTCAGTCCCACGATAAAATCTTTATGTTCTGCAACTG
Source organism: Bacillus sp. AFS002410 (assembly GCF_002556365.1). NCBI lineage: Bacteria > Bacillati > Bacillota > Bacilli > Caryophanales > Bacillaceae > Bacillus > Bacillus sp. AFS002410. The sequence continues at coordinate 15,103 of NZ_NUEU01000081.1, read as the reverse complement.
TTTTGATGAGTTGTTCCTCATCCAACCAATTTAGATTTGATAACTCATCAATTCGTTCTAAACCAATTCGTGAAATATTCAAAAAGGCGAATACATTTGTTTTTGAATTTTTACAGCTATTCACTAATTTTGATAAATTATCTGCGCCTGTGCTACCGGCATCAATAATTGTTGTTACCCCTGTTTTATAACCAATCTCGTCGACATCATCTCCATACGGTTCAAATTCAGCAAATGCATGGACATGCATATCAATCCAACCGCTAGATACATATACTTTATGATTGTAATCAACTAAGTTCTGACCATTTCCAGTTCCAGCAGTTACAATGTCAACAATCTTTCTATTTTCTACTATGATATCTACAGAACTTCCGTTTATCATTTTTACATTCTGCAGTACGAAATGATCTTTCATTTCCCTCATCCTTTTCAGTAACCAATAAATTAATTATTGAATTCGTTTTCAAGTTTCTTATTTATTATTCCAATGTAGAATAACATCTATTTTTCGATTAGTCAATATAACGTTATAATGTTTAAATCTTTTTTTATTCTATTTTTTATGGATTGCTTTATTATCTGCTAGTTAATAAGCATAAACATTAATATAATCGGGTAAAGTCAGTGTCTATTTTTCATATAACAAAAATAATTTTTTATTATACAAAAAAAACTTGTAGACATGGAACGAATTCCAATTTGTCTACAAGCCTAATAAATTGTCTTACTTATTATTTAAGTCCTAATTCACTTTTAATATCTTCAAGTGTTTTCCCTTTATATTTTTGTACAGGTTTTGGTGCATTTTCAGCATATTGATTTTGTAGTAAATAATTTTTTTCAAATAATGCAAAGTCTTTTGCATCTACGACTTTATCAAAATTAAGATCGGCACTTCGTTTATTTGTTCCCCAATATGTTTGAAGATATAAAGCGTCCATTACATCGATTACATTATCTTTATTTATATCGCCTGCATATTCTCTTACAGTTGGGTACGAAATATTTTCACCAATATTAATTTCTCGATCTTTTCGACCAATTTCCATAGGCGTATATGTCGTAAAATGACCAGGAACATCTACGATAACCGTATATACTTGTTCTGAAATTGGAAGTTTACTAAATACTACGTTGCCGTTCTTTTGAACTTCTCCATTATATATTATACCTTTTGAGTCTTTTGCTTTAACATCTGCACCAATCGTCGTGTAATCAATGGCAAAATTAAAACTTCCGTTTGCATTTAATAATGCTTCAGCATTGAGTTTTGCCGTAGCAGTTGAGCTTGCAGCATAACTTGGAATTAAACCAACTTGAGTATATGGACTAATTGTTTTACCATTATTATCTTTATAATTTGATGAAGTTATAAAGAAAAATATCGTACTTACATTGACATATTCGTTTTCGTTCGTATCTACATTCATATCAAATAAAGGTAAATCACCATTCAATCCATCTCCAGGTGCTTTAATATTAATTGTATTTGATTTACTCGTAGTTCCTGTTGAAGTAACTGTAAACTGTGTATCGTCGGATAAAGATGCATTTTTACTTAATACAACTGACTTAAAAAATCTAGAAGTGTAGTCAAATTTTAATGTTAAATCTTTTGCATTTTGTAAGCCGTGTGCATAAAATGTATACGTTAATTTGTCACCCATTGTAAACGACTCTTTATTTGGTTTAGCGTAAATAAATTGTGTACCTGGTTTCATATAGTAAATAATTTTTGCATTTGTTGAATTACCTGCTCGATCTGCTCCTACAAATTGAAGCATATTGACTGCGTTAGGTGAATCAACAGATATTTCTTTTGAAAACTTACCATTTGCATCTGAAGCAATGCCAAAAGCTGGTGAATTCGGTCCGTACCAAACATTATTTGTTGCTTGAGTTACACTCATGCCGCTTGCTTCCATTTGTTTTGCTTCATCATCTATAACACTACCTGATAACGTGACTGTCTTTTGTCCAGGTGCCAATTCAACAAATGGTAAATCACCTTTAGGTAGCGCATTTGTATTATCAAGTATAAAGTTTGGACGGTTATTGTCTATATAAACTTGGTCAATCTTTGTAAACTGTTTACCATCCGCATTTGTACCAATAACTTTCATTTTATATAACCCGTCGGTAGCTAAAACCGATGTTCCTCCAATCGGTTGTTTAGAATTCCCTGTAAATGGAAAGTATCTTCCAGCAAATGCTTTTTGCAGGTAATAATCTGTATCTACATTTGCACCAGAAATATCTGCAGTACCGATTATCCCTAAATCTTTATTTGTTTTTGCATCCTGTAAAATAAAATCCATTGTTTTCATAGGTGAATTTAATTTAAAATCTAAATCAGACGCCTTAACACTATATGGGTTAGTTGCACGATTAGTAGAAATGCTTGGTGAGTGAGCTCTAAAATATTCAAATCCTTCTTCTACTAAACGGAATCCAAAAGGAATTTGATAATGATCATTTGGGTCCTTCTCATTCACAACTTGAATATAGCCTTCATAAGTCCCTTTATTTGCAGAAGCCGGTATGCTTAGTTTTGCAGCAATCTTTTCCTGAGATTTCGGATCAATTTTAATGCTTTTTGGTACTGTTATACTAACCCCATTTGCATCCGCATCTAAAGAACCTCGTGCGCCAACATTATATTCAACTGAAACAGTATATTTTTGCGCTTTTTCAGAATGATTCGTAATTAAAATAGTAGTCTTTTTCGAAATATCATTTTTACTAGATGGAATAAACCCATAACTTAGTCCTCCAGTTTGCTCGTCAATCATGACTTTTTCATTATTTCTGATGAAAGGTGTTGTATCCTGTACTGCTAATTCAACTGGTGAATAAATCGCTTCATAAGGGTCCACTCTACCAGCCCCTACTTCAAACACACTATATTTACTTCTTAAAGGATCTGCAGTATTCATCAAAACAGTTTTTATATCTGCTGGAGTATAGTCAGGATGTGCTTGTAAAAGTAATGCAGCAATCCCACTGACATGTGGAGTTGCCATTGATGTTCCAGACATTCTCATGTATGCAGAAGAATAATCAGTTACATCAGTTTTGTTGTTTATATATGAAGGAACAGTTGATAATACATCAACACCAGGTGCTGTGACTTCTGGTTTTATGTCGTATAAAGTTCCCGATGGGCCACGAGAGCTAAAGCTAGCTAAATCATCACCAGGAATTTCAGCTTCGCCAATATTTCCAAATGTTACAGAAGGTGTTCCATTTGTAAATAAATCCTTTATCGTCAATCCATCTATATTTGTCATCGAAAATACTGGAATATTATCATTGCTTTCTCCTAAATAATACGGAATTTGCCCTTCAGAAGCATTGTTGTTGTATATGATTACACCAACAGCACCATTTTGTTTTGCATAGTTCATTTTATCAACTAGTGCATATGTACCGCGAGCAACAAACGCAATCTTACCTTGTACATTTTTCCCAGTATAATCAGTAGCTCCGCCTTCACCTACGTTGACAATATCAAATGTTTTTCCAGACATATTTGTGAAATTATCTGTCCACTTTTTCGTCATCAATTGTAAAGTGCTGTTTGTTCCTTTACCATTGACTGAAAAATCACTTGCAAATGTTGTTACTTTAGTAGGAACAGAACTAGCTCCAACAGTTAATGCAAGTGCCGCTGCGCCTGGCGAACCTAAAGTATATAAACTGTCACCAGCGTTTCCTGCAGCAACAACAGCTGTAACGCCATTTAATACAGCATTGTCAATCGCTAAGCTTGTAGCTTCTAAAGGATCATTTAATGTCGATCCTAAAGAAAGATTAATAACATTCATTCCATCTTTAACGGAACGATCGATACCTGCGATAACTGCTGAATTCGAACCAGATCCATATGGACCTAATACTCGGTATACATACAAATCTGAATCAGGGGCTACCCCAGTTACTTTATACTCAGAATTGTTTTTCGCACGACCTGCAATTGTCCCTGAAACATGTGTCCCATGTTCTGTGTAATATGTGCTTCCATTAACAATTTCAGCCTTTTTAGAAGTTTTCCACTGATCATATGTAGTTTCCATCGGATCATTATCGTTATCAACAAAATCATATCCACCCTTATATGCATCTTTTAAATCAGGATGGTTATAATCAATACCGGTATCGATCACACCTATTTTTATATTTTTTCCTGTAAAACCTTCTTCATGTAATTTATCAATCTTTAAAAATGGTAAACTATCAACCTTTGTTTCATCTTTAGCTTCTGCAGATTCAGTAGGTGGGGTAATTTGAACTGTTGAGTCACTATAAACAGCTTTAACTGTATCCATTTTTAACAAATCTTTAATTTGATTTGCTGGAAGTGTCAATGAGACACCGTTAAAGGCGTTCTGATATGTATACTTAATTCGATATTTTTCCTTACCAGCCTTCGCTTTATTTCCCATTTTTTCTTGTAATTGCTGTTTAAAGCGTACATGAGACTTCGTTACATTCTCATTCGCTTTTTTTAAAGTAATCGATTCACCTTCTGTAGCTTTCTCAAATTGCGCTACTTTTGCCGGACGTTCTTTAAATTCAACAATTACAGATACTTCTTTATCGCTTGACAAGTCGATATCACCAGATAATCGTAAACCAGTCTTTGATTCAGCAATATTTAATTGTTTCAAAGCTGTTCTTTGTTCCGACGTAAGAGATTTAAGAATGCTTTCTGCTTCACTCGAAACTGCATAAACTGGCTTTTTCGTCACCATTGTGGTTCCTAAAATCGTACTGCTAGCTAAAGCAAGGACTGATGTAGCTTGAAATATCTTACCGCTTAACCCCTTCATTTAAATAACCTCCAACTCTCTTCTAATAGTAGATAAAGAAAACGACAAATTCTTAGTTAATTTTTCAGAAAAATCGCTCAATTTACATTATAACGATTGTTTTTCGTGAAAAGTATTGGGGGAATTTTAATAAAAGAAGGGAAAAATTAAAGGTCAATAAAAAACATTTAATGTCGTATTAAGTAAAATAAATTAAAAAAATCGAAATCCACTTATCCTTTTTATAGAATTTCCATCAAAACTTTCAAAAAAATAATTTGGGGGAAAATGTAATACTTTCACCTTTTTTAATAGCCTATTCATTTTAATTAATGAAAATTTAACGATTATTTTATAGTAGTAGACCCGAAGGTTTGGAAAAATCTGCAACACATGCAAAAAAAAATGTCCCAAAATTAAGAGATATTTTAGGACAATCTTTTCTTTTTTAAAGACTCTGTTTTATATATATTATTGATTTTTTTATGTAATCACAGATTAGTTCAATATGAATTCACTTAAAAACAATCATAAATTTTGAGGAACGAATTAATCAAGGATTCTTTTAGAAGCTATTTATTAAATCGATATCCTGTACCCCAAAGTGTTTCAATGTACTCTGGATTGGAAGGATCTTTTTCTAGCTTTTTTCGAATTTTTTGAATATGAACCGCAACAGTTGCCGTGTCTCCGAGACTGTCATCGCCCCAAATCCGATCAAATAAGTGCTCCTTTGTGAAAACAACATTTGCATTTTGAGCTAAAAACAGTAATAAATCGTACTCTTTCGTTGTAAAAGACACTTCTTTCCCACGGATGGAAACTTTGTGTGAGGTAGCATCAATGTCTAAGCCCCGAATACTGATTAGGGAAACGACGTTTGAATGTCCTTTCAATCGCTTATAACGGTTAAGGTGAGATTTCACCCTTGCTAAAAGTTCAGCAGGACTAAATGGCTTCGTTAAATAATCGTCTGCGCCGTAATCTAATCCTCGAATTTTAGAAATATCTTCATTTTTGGCTGAAACAACGATGATGGGAATTTCGTACTTTTCACGTACTTCTTTGATAATTTCGAAACCGTTTTTGTTTGGGAGCATCAGATCAACAATAAGCAGATCGTAATTCCCAGTCAAAGCTTCTTTGCTCCCAAGCGAACCATCAGTCTCAATCGTTACATCGTAGCCATTTAAGCCGAGATAATCTTTTTCAAGTTCAGCGATATTCAAATCGTCTTCTACGATCAGTATATTCACGAAATCCCCTCCTTAGTTGGTCGTGTTCATTACCCTTAAATAAATATGAAAACTAGTCCCTTTTCCAAGTTCGCTTTCTACTTCAATCTTCCCACCCATTGCCTCAATCAATTCCTTTGAAATAGAAAGTCCAAGACCAGTAGATTCAAGATTTTTTGTTCTTGCATCTTCCACTCGATAAAATCTTTCAAAAATTCTCTCTAAGTTTGCTTTTGTAATTCCTTTTCCGTTATCTCGAATTGTAATTTTTATTTCATTTTCAAAAGATGAAAGGATCATTTCTACTTGCAGATTCTCGTTGTCCCCATATTTCAATGAATTACTAACAATATTTTGAATGGATTGATGTAGTCTTTTTCGGTCTACTTTTACAACTTTCGTATGTTCCGTCAGATCAGAGAAAATATACTCTAGACCCCTTTCATGAAAATCAAACTTATATTCTTCTGAAAGATCAGCCATGAATGGGTTAATTTCAACTTCCTCGATATCAAAATCAAGTTTCTGCATATCCAACTTCGAAAACAAAAATAAATCATCGATTAGCTTATTCATGTATTGAGCATTTTTCCAAATAACATCTAAGTACTGAGATTTTTTTTTGTCTGATAAAATTGTGCCGTCCTGCAATACTTCGATATAGCCTTGAATCGAAGTGATTGGCGTTTTTAAATCATGAGAAATATTGGTAACTAATAGTTTGCGATTTTCCTCGTATTCCTGTTTCAATTGTTCGCTCTCTTTTAATTTTCGTACCATTTGATTGAAAGAAGAAATCAAATGCCCGACATCATTGTGTGTATCTACTTTTACCTCAATATCTAGATTTCCATCAGCAACTTCGCTCATGCCTTTTTTTAATTTTTCAATCGGATGCACGATCTTTCCTTCAAAATTTCTTTGGAATCGAGAACCGATAAAACCAATAAGTAACACGATAATGACGATGCCAAATTGAGCTGGTCGCCCGATCCAAGAGAAAACTGTAAATAGACCGATAATATTTAAGCAAATCGTGATTGGGATAAAAATTCTAAAAAAACGCACGAATTTTCTTATATCGTTGCGATGAGGTTTATGCCCTCTATGATAGGAAGAGAAATGCGGTCTTTCTTTCTTACTATTTTGTCTCCAAGTCATTTTGACTCCGCCTTGTTTTTATTGGATGGTTAATTAATTTGCCATTTCATCTATTAATAGTATTGGTGTTTCTTTAGTCATTTTATTATATGATTGTATGAAATAGATAGATAGAAATTGACAAATAAAAGCTGAATATAAAATAAAGAAAGTCTAAGTGCGTGAACACTCGACTTTCTCGAATGATTAACAAAAATCACTTCTTTATTTAATCAATATATCCTGAAAATAATTGTACTCTTCTTCTGTGATTTCATGTGTTATGCTGTTTTATTTCCAAGTAAATGTTGATTGATATTTCAATTCCAACACTTCTTGCGGCGTATCTTCATGATTTTTTAAGCCTTTAGCATAGACAGTTAGACTTTCAATTTCGTTGTTTGTGTTAACATTCGCTTTCACTAAGAAGTTAGGGTCTTCCACTTCTTGTAAAAAACTCATTGGATTCTTGTTGGAACAGTTAGCTCTTTGCATACCCAACATGAACTTTTTGCGATTTTCACGCATTTCTTTGAAAGATTCTTTTAAGTCTTCCGGAATATCCTTTGAATCTAGCATGAGCGTTGCACCATTTTCAGTTTCTTGAACTTCAATACTGCTTAATAAACCAAAAAACATAGACGCTCTTGAGAATCCCATTTTAAATTTTGAAGGGAATTTATGTTCTTTTAATTCATCCTGTTTGATGTTTTCTTGACAGAATTCACTATTTTGGTATTCCCCATTGCCACCTTGTTCAAAAAATCCTCTGTTTCTGAATCCAGGACCAAAAGGTCTTCTGCCACGGTGTTGAAATGGGTGGAAAGAATGTTTAGTTAAATCCTTGTCAAACTCGCCACCAAAGAATGCTGTTTTTTGACCATTCTTTAAAATCTCAGCATCCAAATTTACTTTCACTTGCTCTTTTTTCTTCATTGTTTTTGTAATATCATACATTAATTTAATTTTGTTCATCTTCTTGAACCTCCAGTTATTAGGTATTGTTTCAAGCGTTTTTAAGCGAAAAGTAATTTCGAATTGAAATTTCTTAATCAACTACTTGAAGCAATCCGGTTTTTTTTTTGATTACCGAAGTAACCTACGAGAACAATCTTAACTTAGAGGTTTAAAATCCAAATAAAACGTATTTAAAAAGAAATTAAAAACTTTTTAAAAATTTTATAAAGTGATTATTTATTGTTGACTGGCAAAATGAGCTGCATGTTGAACTTAAGGCAATTAATCTTAGATGAGAGGTTAAAAAAACAATTCATTGGAAATGTAGACAATGGAGTTATGTCTTTAATTTCATATATGAAAAAAGTACAAAAAATCTCATCAATTGAGAGCAAAAACACTTGAAGTGACTAATATAAAAAATAGAAAATAAATTCGGAAATTTTTTTTAGAGGAGTGATTTTGTGCAAAAGAATTTAGTTTTTCACATTCCAACTTATACGGACGATCATTCAACCTTTCCCAAACCCGTGAATGAGGAATATGATTATTGGACCCCTTTAATAAAATACTTTTTACTAAAATCTGATACGATTGAAATTCATTGTTGGAATGAAGAAATTGACACATTTGAAGAAATAAAAAAACTCAATTCTTTTGAAATATATAAAGAAGATCGTATTACTATCCTTAAGGGTATGAAAAACTCAATTCTTTCGATGTATCTATCGAAACATCATATCAATAATATCGGAGAGTTCAAATGGTTCACAGTTAATTTAAACAAAGGAATAGTGCCAGTATTTCATTCAGGTCATTGGGGAACTGAGTTCGTTGTAACTAATGCTAGTGAAAAAGACATTGAACTTATCAAAAGTATAATTCCAGCTAAAACAAGTTTTCATCAATATTAATGCATTTCTAAAGAGTAAGATAGTTGAAGGTCACGAGTCACAAAAATGGCTCGTTTTTTATTGAACAAAATGGGAAGCTAGCTAAATAAGGAAAAGGTATTAAACTGTAATTGTTGAATAGTAAAAAAGTATAAATTTATTAACGGGAGGTAACAAATGCTCTTAAATACCGAAGTTTTAGGAGAAGGTGAACCAATTGTCTTTTTACATACAGGTTTACAAACTGGAATGACTGACTTCGATTACCAAAGGGGTTATTTTGTACAAAAGAATAAAGTAATTCTACCAGATCTACGAGGGCACGGGAAATCAACAAGTAATGATTTATCTAATTTCTTTATAGATTCAGCAACAGATTTAACGGATACTTTTGAATATCATGAGATACAATCTGCTCATATTGTAGGTTGCTCTTTGGGTGCATTAGTAGCTTTATTTTTTAGTAAAAAGTTTCCCGAAAAGGTAAAAACTTTAACTATTTCTGGACTAATGCCAGAAAAGCCTACTGATTGGCTAGAAATCCACAAGAAAAATGTAGAACAACAATCAAAACTCTTACAGAATGAAGATGCCATCAATTATTTTAATAATCTTCATGGAGAAGGATGGAAACAGTTTATTTATATGGGTAGGAACGAAGATTGGTATCCTTTTGAAATAACCTGTGATTTAAGTGGACTCAAAATGCCAATTTTATTTATGGTTGGAGAGGGAAATCTACATGAAATTAAAGGAACTATTACATATCCGAATGCAGATAATGATATCCATGTAGCTGTCATCCCTTTCGCCTCTCATCTTGTACACATTGACCAACCAGAAATATACACTAATATATTAGAGAAATTCATATCTCAATATGAACTACATATTAACTAACCTATTTACAATTGGTAAATGGGTATTTTTTTGAAGAGTATTTCCTTTTCTAACTCAACTAGCGCATATTTTAGTTACATATGAGTTCTAAAGGTAGTCTAAATAGACAACCTTTATTAGTTCAAAAATCTACATTTAAAATTAACTGTGCTTTTTAAAAGTAAGTTCTGTTAGCGTAAATTGTTGATTTTCATATTCAACTAAATAACAGGATAGTTTAATAAGAATGCAGTGTATAAGGATTGTTTTATAATGTAAAATACACTGTAAAATTAAAAAAGGAGTAATATTTTGTTCAAAATATATAGGATTGTCTTTGCTATAATTGCACTAACAATATCAATTTTTGGTTTGATAACTAGTAATCACGAGTATCAACCGTTTGCAATTATATTAGTAAGTGTAACGATAATGATTAATGGCATAATTGAATTAAAGGTAAAACAAAAGAAATTTTCTTTTGAAAATCCAAGTATTATTGTAGCTTTATTTCTGTTTGTAGTTACAATCATTTTATTTTTATCCAACTAATACATATGTTAGTTGGATCGGAGTTCTAAAAGTTGTCTAATGAGACAACCTCTTTTTAAGTTCAAAAAACAACATTATAATTTAACAGTGCTAAAATTAAAAAATAATATCGTAATCACCAATATTTTTTCATTAAATACTTTGACCATTCTGCTTGTTTTATTTCGCCTTTTGGAAGAAACTCTCTCATGATTGGTTTAATATCAATTATTGGTGTGCTATCAATGGCATCCAATCCCTTCACCGTTAGGATTCGGCCATTATGTTTTAAAAGCTCTACAGTTGTTAACCCTAATTTATTCGGTCTATTTTTGCCTCTTTGGGCAAAAATTCCAACTTTTGGATACTTAGTATTATTTCTAGGATGTCTTGCATTGTATTGAATCATTTCGTCAGTAACTTTATCAAAATAAAAAATAATTTCAAGATGTGAAAAATCACTTATACCGCTGAATGCTTCTTCGTTTAATTCATCAACTAATTCGATTTCTGATACGATCGAACCCCAATAATCGTCTTCAATTTCTTTTCTTGAATTCTTCACAAAAGCGATTGGTTGAATAGCAAATGACATCATTCAATCTCCTAACTTATTTAATTTTTAATTACATTATAAAATAATGAAATGATAGGTTAATCTTAATTTTTATATTACTTGATTAGAAAAAAAGTATGCGATAAAACGCATACTTTTTTGCACATTTGATATAGTCAGGTCAGTTTTTAAAATACTTTTAATTTCTACCTTTCATTTTTAAAGGTGCATTTTTCATCATTGGATATGTTAAAAATTGAAGTACAATTCCTAATAGCCCGATTAACGAAAATAGATTGATCGGCTTAATAGTTAAAATCCATGAAAATAAGGTTGAACTTACACCACTTATTGATATGAAAGTAATGACAATACTTAAAATGACAAGTGTCATTAAAAAATAGAGAATACCTAAACGTCTAACTAATACAGCAATGAATGCTGAAAGACCTAGGATAATAAACCCGATCATTAGATCTACCCAATAATAAGTAAAGAAATGATATTCTGATGAAACTAATCTAGCAGGATGGAAAAAACGAAAACTATTTATTCCTTTGTCTAATAGTGCATTCATAATGAAATATAATATATTTAAGTAAGTTATGCTTGTTATTACCATAACTACTGCCATCACATTATATGATTTTAAAAACTGCCTTCTTGTACTTCCTAATCCAATTGCAACTTGAAACGGTATGACTAATGCTGCTACTGCAAATGTACAAATTCCCCCATAAGTCGGTCCAAATAATGCAGCTCCAGTTTGTAAAGGTATCTTAAATATTACACTAATCAATAAATAAACAACTGTTAGGAACAAAGTAATTAAAGAAAACAATTTAAAATACCATTTAAATTCATCAAAAACTAGTTGATAAGTACCTTGTATAGACCTCATTTTTTCACCCCTTTATTCTTATTAAGTGTTTTATTTATTAGGTAGTCTTGTAATGTTGCTTTTTCAATTGTAAGCTGATTTGTCTCAGCGATTTTTTTCCATTCAGCAGTAAATAGTTCATCAATCATTACTTTTTGGGTTGAACTTATTTTAGAAGAATCAAGTATTGAAACATTTTTAGTTACTTCTTTTATAACATCCATATCGCCTGATAGAATAATTCCTTTTTCTCTCATTACTTCCATTTGCTCATAAAATAATGACTTGCCATCATTTACAACAACCATTGTTTCACATAAAGGTTGAATTTCTTCAATATGATGCGTTGAAAGTAGAATGATTCTAGGGTTTTCTTCGTAACTTTCCAAAAGTGCATCGTAAAACTGTTTTCTTCTTACAGCATCTAATCCATTCGTTGGCTCATCGAGAATTGTTATTTTCGCATTACTTGCTAATCCTAAAATGATTTGTGCTGCAGTTTTCATTCCTTTCGAAAACTTTTCAATTTTTTTCCTTGGTGGTAACTCAAAGATTTCAACCAAATGTTCAGCAAACTCTTGATCCCAATTTGGATGAAAGTATTTACCATACCTTAACAGATCACCTATTCGCCAGTTATGACCAAAAGGATGATTTTCTTGTATATAACAAATATTTTCTAAAGCATTTAAATTATTATATGGCTCTTGACCTAATATTTTAATTGATCCTTGATCCGGTCTATAATGGCCTGCTAATAGACTCATTAAAGTTGTTTTTCCTGCGCCATTTCTTCCCCATAATGCAATAATCCTTGGCTCTGATTCAATAAAATTAAAATCAGTTAATACCGGCGTATTATTATAGGCATATGTTAGATTATTAATTTCGATCATTTTTTAATCCCCCTAATTTGAATCGTTTTTTCTTTTGATTAAATCAATTACCATCTCTTCGTCTAAATGAATTCTGTTAGCTTCTTTAAGTAAAGGTGCAACATATTCTTCATAAAACTGTTGTTTACGTTCTAGAATTAACTTTTCTTTTGCACCTTCAGAAACAAACATGCCTACACCTCTTTGTTTGAAAATAATTTCCTTATCAACTAACGCTTGTAGACCTTTCCTTGCTGTTGCAGGGTTAATATTAAAAAATCGTGATAACTCATTAGTTGAAGGTACTTGTTCACCTTCTTTAATTCTTCCATCAATAATTTCGTCCATAATCATAACCGCAATTTGTTGAAAAATTGGCTGTGATTCATCTAATGTTGGTTTCATTAGCAGCATCCTTCTCTATTTAGTTGTTTAGTTAGTTACTTGTGTAACTAACCATACCACTCTTTAAATCATATGTAAAGCTACTAAATAAAGTACGCCTATTTTTTGAAATATAAAAAAAGTTCATTGCAATTGTGCAATAAACTTAAAATTTTAAAAAATAGTTATTATTTTTCCAGAATTCTACCAGTAATACAATATTTCCCTTCTACATAGATTGGATTCTGACTACTTGATGGTAAGATTTTCACTGACTTTATATACTTACTTGTGTAACTATTCGTATTTCCTGGCAGCACCGTAATTAAATGAGTGCTATTGCTATTTATTTCAATTGTTATTGGGTCTGTACTACTTTCACTATTATAGATTGAAATTGTTGCAAGAGCAGTTAAATTTTCTCCTAACTCCCACAACACAACTGGTTGAACAAGAACTTCTTGAATAAAAATATTTCCACATAGATCGATTGGAATACATGGATCAAACTTTGGTGGTATTGGTATTGGAGAAGGTGGTGTAGGTGGTGCTGGCGGTGGAACAGGAGGCAGAGGAGGTGGGGGCGCAAGTGGTGAGGCAATACTTGGTAAATTCGGTTTATCTGGTCTTTTTGGTTTCAATTTAATCCCTCTCAATAGTAAAAAATTAAGAACTTATGTATGACTAAACTTTTAAACTATTAAGCCATACTGTTAAAAATTAAATTTTAATAAAAAGTGACCACAAAATAGCTTTCAATATAACTTGTAGTCACTTTTTAAACTAACAAATTGAATATTATCCGACTCTCACAATAGAAAGTGTAGCCGCCGTAGTCCCTGCTGCTAACGACACCGTCGCTGCTAATGTAGCTGACACCATAACTTGGATCGTGTCTCCAGCATTTACATTAATAATCACTTGATTGCTGACTAAACTGATCCCTATGGCAGCTGCAATGTTCGTACCTGCTACTCCAGCACCATTCCGAAATAATTGAAAAGTAGTTAACAAGGATAATGTAGGATACACCTGGTACGTTATCAAATACCTACCACTAGTATTAATTGTAAAAATAGTAGCTGTTGGGTTGTTAACTGTTATATCAGCCGATAAATTTTGTGCGTTAGGAAATGGTATAGGGGTTGGAGTTAATAAGGTAAGTGCTATTGTAGCTCCAGAAGTATTTGCAGCCGAGCCCGAAGTGGTAAAACTTGTTCCAGTTGCTCCTGTTCTTCCTGTTGCTCCGGTTACTCCGGTTGGACCCGTTGGACCGGTTGCTCCGGTCGGGCCGGTTATTCCCGTTGCTCCAGTTGGGCCCGTTGCACCTCTGTCTCCAGCTATTCCTGTTGCTCCTGTTACTCCAGTTGGGCCAGTTGTTCCAGTTGTTCCAGTTGTTCCAGTTGTTCCAGTTGTTCCAGTTGGGCCGGTTGTTCCAGTTGGGCCCGACGCGCCTCTATCTCCGGTTCTGCCTGTTGCTCCGGTTACACCAGTTGGGCCTGTTGATCCAGTTGAGCCTGTGGGTCCAGTATTTCCAGTGAAGCCTGTTACTCCAGTCGAGCCTGTTGTTCCGGTCGGGCCTGTTACTCCGGTTGCTCCTGTTATTCCCGTTGGGCCCGTTACTCCGGTCGAACCTGTTATTCCGGTTGCTCCTGTTATTCCAGTTGGGCCGGTTACTCCAGTTGGACCTGTTATTCCCGTTGAGCCTGTTACTCCAGTTGGACCTGTTATTCCCGTTATTCCTGTTGCTCCTGTTGTTCCGGTCGGGCCTGTTACTCCGATCGGACCTGTTACTCCAGTTGGGCCTGTTATTCCCGTTGAGCCTGTGGGACCAGTATTTCCAGTGAAGCCTGTTATTCCGGTCAGGCCGGTTACTCCAGTCGGTCCGGTTGTTCCCGTCGGACCGGTTACTCCTGTTTCTCCTGTTGGACCTGTTATCCCCGTCGGACCTGTTACTCC